>CAZPCU010000591.1:0-1501 GCA_964585075.1 uncultured Rhodobacterales bacterium | reverse complement strand
GAATCGAACCCCTATGTCGACGCCCGTCTCGCAGATGGTTCGCGCTTCAACGCAATGGTGCCGCCGGTGGCTGTGGACGGGTCGCTCGTCTCGATCCGGAAATTCAAGAAGGAGAAGCTCGGGATCGACGATCTCGTCCGCTTCGGCGCCTTCTCGGAAGAAATGGCGGCCTACATCCAGGCCGCGGTCGCCACCCGCCTCAATATCATCGTCTCAGGCGGGACCGGGTCGGGCAAGACGACAACGCTCAACGCCCTGTCCTCCTTCATCGACGATGCCGAGCGGATCCTGACGATCGAGGACACCGCGGAATTGCAGCTTCAGCAGACCCACGTGGGACGGATGGAAAGCCGCCCGCCGAACGTCGAGGGAAGGGGCGCGGTCACCCAGCGCGACTGTCTGAGAAACGCGCTCCGGATGCGTCCGGACCGCATCATCGTCGGCGAGACGCGGGGCGAGGAAGTCATCGACATGCTCCAGGCCATGAACACCGGCCATGACGGCTCGATGACCACGATCCACGCCAACAACGCCCGCGACGCGGTGAGCCGGCTCGAAAACATGGTCTCGATGGCCGGGATCGAGATGCCGCTCAAGGCCATGCGCGCCCAGATCGCGAGCGCCGTGCACCTGATCGTGCAGGCCAGCCGCCTGCAGGACGGCTCGCGCCGGATGACCTCGATCACCGAGGTCACCGGCATGGAGGGCGACGTGCTCTCGATGCAGGAGGTGTTTCGCTTCCAGCGCACCGGGCTGGCGCCCGACGGCAAGATCCTCGGCCATTTCACCGCGACCGGCGTGCGGCCGCATTTCACCGAGCGGTTCCGCCAGTGGGGCTACGATCTGCCGCCCTCGCTCTTCGAACCCGTCAACGCGGAGTAAGGTCAATGGTCCTGAGCGCAGAACCCCTCGTCTACGGGTTGATCTTCATCGCGGTGATCGTGCTCGTTGAAGGTGTCTATCTCACCGTTTTCGGCAAATCGATCTCGCTCAACAGCCGGGTCAATCGCCGGCTCGACATGCTCGAAAAGGGCGTGGGCCGCGAACAGGTGCTCGAGCAACTCCGCAAGGAGATGCACCAGCACATGAACGCGCGCGGCATCCCGCTTTATTCGCTGCTTGCCGAGAAGGCCCAGAAGGCCAACATCGCCTTCACCCCTCGACAGATCATCATGCTGATGGCCGGTGTCTCGGTAATCGCCTATATCGGGCTCACCGTGGGCACCTCGGCGGCGCCGTCGGTGCGCATCGCGGTGGCCGTGGCGATGGGCTTCGGCGGGGTCTACGTGTGGATCAACAACAAGGCCAAGAAGCGCCTCTCGATGATCGAGGAGCAACTGCCCGACGCGGTGGAACTGATGGTGCGCTCCCTGCGCGTCGGCCACCCGTTCTCCTCGGCGGTGCAGATCGTCTCGCGCGAGGTGCCCGATCCGCTCGGCTCGGAGATGGGCGTGATCGCCGACGAAAGCGCCTACGGGCGCGACGTGGCCGAAAGCCTCAA
>CAZPCU010000590.1:0-1501 GCA_964585075.1 uncultured Rhodobacterales bacterium | reverse complement strand
CGTAGGCGATCACCGAGCCCGTGAAGGTCACCGCGCCGATCCAGATCCCGAGCATCAGCTCGATCTGCAGGATCGTGATCTCCACCGCCGTCTTCTTGGCCACGATCCCCGCGAAGCCGGTGAAGCCCCCCGCGAAGGCCGCGCCCTCGGTCGTCACCTCCCCGGGCCGCGGGAAGGGCACCCCCGCCTCGGCGAAGGCCGCCGCGACGCGGCCGATCTCGATATCCGCGTTGAAGCCCACGAAGACCGCCGCGAGGCCCACGAGGCTGTGCATGATCGCCACCAGCTCGGGCATCTGCGTCATCTGCACCCGCGTGGCGAGCTGGTGGCCCACCACCGCGCCGATGCCGATCAGCACCAGCGAGACCAGCCAGAGCCCCTGCCCCGGCCCGACCATCGTGGCGATGACCGCGATGGCCATGCCGGCGATGCCGTACCAGACGGCGCGCTTGGCGCTTTCCTGCCCCGAAAGCCCGCCCAGCGACAGGATGAAGAGGACCGCGGCCACGGCGTAGGCCGCAATGGTGAATCCGAATTCCATTGTCTCTCCCCCTGCGCGCTCAGGATTTCTGGAACATGGCGAGCATGCGCCGTGTCACGAGGAAGCCGCCGAAGATGTTCACCGACGCCATGAGCACCCCCGCCGCGGCCAGGATCGTGATCAGCACCGACGAGGACCCGATCTGGATCAGCGCGCCCAGGATGATGATCGACGAGATCGCGTTCGTGACCGCCATGAGCGGCGTGTGCAGCGAATGCGCCACGTTCCAGATCACCTGGAAGCCGATGAACACCGACAGCACGAAGACGATGAAGTGCTGCATGAAGCTCGCCGGCGCCACCAGCCCCACCGCCAGAACCGCCGCGGCCCCCGCGGAGATCAGCGCGACCTGGTTGCGCGTCTGCCGGCGGAACGCGGCGATCTCCTCGGCGCGCTTCTCCTCCGGCGTCAGCTCCTTCGGCTTCTCCTTCGGCTGCTGCGCCGCGATCGCCTGCACCTTCGGCGGCGGCGGCGGGAAGGTGACCGCGCCCTCATGGGCGACGGTCGCGCCCCGGATCACGTCGTCCTCCATGTCGTGGACGATCGCTCCGTCCTTCTCCGGCGTCAGGTCCGTCATCAGGTGGCGGATGTTCGTGGCGTAGAGCGTCGAGCTCTGCGTCGCCATCCGCGAGGGGAAGTCGGTGTAGCCGACGATCGTCACCCCGTTGTCGGTGACGATCTTCTCGTCCTTCACCGTGAGCTTGCAGTTGCCGCCCCGCTCGGCGGCGAGGTCCACGATCACCGAGCCCGGCTTCATGGCCTCCACCATGTCCTCCGTCCAGAGCTCCGGCGCCTCCCGGTTCGGAATCAGCGCCGTGGTGATCACGATGTCCATCTCCGGCGCAAGCTCGCGGAACTTCGCCAGCTGCGCCTCGCGGAACTCGGGGCTGGAGGGCTTGGCGTAGCCGCCGGAGGCCGAGCCGTCCTCGAGCGCCTCCTCGAAGTCGAGGTAGACGAACT
>CAZPCU010000589.1:0-1501 GCA_964585075.1 uncultured Rhodobacterales bacterium | reverse complement strand
GGCGGAGGACGAGACGGACGGCGACCGCGAGCGTGCGGTCGCCGAGGAGGTGCTCTCGGACCCGCTTCGTTGGGGCGAGCGCGAGCGCGCGCGCTGGCGCGCCCGCCGCCGTGCCGCGGAGGAGGCGCTGCTGGCCGACTGGGAGCGGCAGGCCGCGCCGGCAGCGAAAACGCCGCTAACCTCCGCAGGAAGGAGGTCCCCCGCCTCACCCGCGGCGCGGCCCTCTCGCTCTGGCCGCGCGAGTTCGTCATGGCCGCCCGGGTGGCCGGCAAGTCCACCGCCCGGATCAGCGCCGAGCACATCCTGCCCAACGTCACGAACCTTCTCATCGTCCAGGGCACGATCCAGTTCTCGCTGGGCATCCTCGCCGAGGCGGGGCTGTCCTATGTCGGGCTCGGCGCGCAGCCGCCCACGCCCTCCTGGGGGCGGATGCTGGCCGACGCCCAGACCATGGTGAGCCTCGCGCCCCATGTCGCGCTGATCCCGGGCCTCGCCATCGTGTTCACCGTGCTCGGCCTCAACCTCACGGGCGACGGGCTGCGCGACCGGCTCGACCCGCGGCTCAGGGTGGCGCGCGCATGAGCCTGCTGGAGATCGAGCGGCTGAACCTTTCCGTGGGCGTTGCGCCGATCCTGCACAAGGTGTCGCTTTCCATCACGGCGGGCGAGATCCTCGCCGTCACCGGCGAGAGCGGATCCGGCAAGTCGCTGACCGCGCTCTCGGTGATGGGGCTCCTGCCGCGCAACGCCCGCGTCTCGGGCGCGATCCGTCTCGGGGGGCGCGACCTTCTCGGCCTCTCGGAGCGCGAGATGTGCGCCGTGCGCGGCCGTGACGTGGGCATGGTGTTCCAGGAACCGATGACGGCGCTCAACCCGGTGCAGAGCATCGGGGACCAGGTGGCCGAAACGATCCTCGTTCACGAGCGCGCCCCCCGGGCCGAGGCCATGGCGCGCGCCCGCGCCATGCTCGACCGGGTGGGCCTGCCGGCTGGGCGCTTCCCGCTCTCGCGCTACCCGCACGAGCTTTCGGGCGGGCAGCGCCAGCGCGTCGGCATCGCGCTCGCCATCGCGCTCCGGCCGCGGCTGCTGATCGCGGACGAGCCCACCACCGCGCTCGACGTCACCACCCAGGCGCAGATCCTCGCGCTTCTGAAGGAACTCGCCCGGGATTTCGGCATGGGGCTCATGATGATCACCCACGACCTCGCCGTGGTGAGCGACATGGCCGACCGCATCGCCGTGATGCGCGACGGCGAGGTGGTGGAGACGGGCGAGACGCGCCGGCTCTTCGCCGCCATGCGCCACCCCTACACCCGCGCGCTCTTCGAGGCGTCCGACCACAGGGTGAAGCTGCCGCCGCGCGAGGCGGCGGGCGGGACGCTTCTGGAGGTGCGCGGGGTCAGCCGCGACTACCCGCTTCCGCGCGAGGGCCTGTTCGCGCCGCGCCGGCACCACCGCGCGGTGAACCGCGTGAGCCTGTCCATCGGCCGGGGCGAGCGCGT
>CAZPCU010000588.1:0-1505 GCA_964585075.1 uncultured Rhodobacterales bacterium | reverse complement strand
CACGGGGATGTCGACGAACTGGATCGCGTTGATGAACAGAAGCCCCACCCCCGGCCACTGGAACACCGTCTCGGTGATGATCGCGAAGGCGATGATGGAGCCGAGCTGGAGGCCGGTGATGGTGATGACGGGCACCATGGTGTTCTTCAGCGCGTGGTGGAAGTTGATGGCCCGCTCCTTCAGGCCGCGCGCCCGGGCGAAGCGGATGTAATCCTGCCGGAGCACCTCGAGCATCTCGGTGCGCACGAGCCGCATGATGAGCGTCATCTGGTAGAGCCCGAGCGTGATCGCGGGCAGGATCAGCGCCTTGAGCCCGCTCTCGGTCAGGAAGCCCGTCGTCCACCAGCTGCCCACCCGCGTCACCTCCCCGCGCCCGAAGGAGGGCAGCCAGCCGAGCTCGACCGAGAAGAGGTAGATGAGCAGGATCCCGATCAGGAAGGTCGGCAGGGACACCCCGACGAGCGAGAGGGTCATGATCGCGTTGGCAGCGAAACCGCGCCTTCGGATCGCGGTGAAGACGCCGAGGCCGATTCCGGCCAGCAGCGCGAAGAGGCCGGAGACGAAGGCGAGCTCCAGCGTGGCCGGCAGCCGCTCGACCAGGATGTCCGACACCTCCCGGCCCTGGCGGTAGGAAATGCCGAAATTGCCCTGCGCCGCCTGCTGCAGGAAGCGCCAGTACTGCACCGGGAAGGGCTGGTCTAGCCCGAGCTCGGTGCGCAGCCTCTCGATGTCGGCCTGGGTGCGCTCCTGGCCCAGCATGTTGTCCACCGGGTCGCCCACGAAGCGGAACATCGCGAAGGCCACGAGCCCCACGACGAGCAGCACCAGCAGGGACTGGAACACGCGGCGGATGATGTAGGCGAGCATCTGAGCAACTTCCCCGTTCTGCCGCGCAGCGTCAAGCGGGCCGACGTCCGGGCCTTCCCGGTGACGAGCGCGCATAGACCACGCGGCGATGGCCATGAACAGGGCGGATCCGGCGGAACGGCGCGCGCGCCGCGACGTCACTCCGGCAAGAGGGGCCGCGGCGCGCCGAAACCTTTCCGCCCGGCCGGCACGCGCGCGGCAAGAGAAAGGGCGGCCCGGCCGGGCCGCCCTGGATGCCCGGCGTCAACGGCCGGATCAGTTCATCTCGAAGAACTTCATCTTCGGATCGTCCTCGGGGCTCACCTCGATGCCGACGGTGTCCTTCATGCCCCAGTTCAGAACCTGGTGATGGATGGGCAGGTAGATCGTCTCCTGCTGCACCACCTCCCAGATCTCCGCGATCGTGGCGTTGCGCTGCTCGAGGTCGGTCTCGGAGGCCAGGCTCACGATTTTCGCGTCGAGCTCGGGGTTCGAGTAGCCGGTGTTGTTCCAGCTGCCGCGCTCGGATCCGCGGGTGTGGACGAGGAAGTTGAAGACGTATTCCGAGTCATAGGTCGGAACGCCCCAGCCCAGCATGTAGAAGTCGGTCTCGCCGTTGGTGATCAGCGGGAAGTGCTGCGCCTTGGGCTTGGCATCGA
>CAZPCU010000587.1:0-1509 GCA_964585075.1 uncultured Rhodobacterales bacterium | reverse complement strand
CGGCAAGATCGATCGCGCCGTCGTAGAGCGCGCGGCCCGAGATCGCGCCGGCGATGACGCCGGTATCGCGCAGCGCGGTCAGGTCGGCGATCCGGCTGACCCCGCCCGAGGCGATCACCGGGACGCCGACGGCGCGGGCCAGCGCCGCGGTCGCTGCCACGTTCGGCCCCTGCATCGCGCCGTCGCGGTCGATGTCGGTATAGATGATCGCGGCCACGCCGGCATCCTCGAAGCTTCGGGCAAGGTCGGTGGCCGTCACCCGCGTTTCCTCGGCCCAGCCGCGGGTGGCGACGCGGCCTCCCTCTCGACGCCTTCGAGCGGCGCGAGATCGTCCGGCGCGGGCGCGTCGGCGCGCGGCGCATCGACGGTGGCCGACGGCGCAGGCTCCGGCCCCGGCAGGGCGGCAGGCGCGTCTCCCGGCCCCCGGTCGAAGCCAGACCCGGCCGGCACGTCCAGCGCCTCTTCCGCTTCCGGCACGAGTCGCGGCGGGTCCGAGTAGATCGAAAGGGCCGCGACGCCTGCCGCCGACAGCGCCGTTCCCCACAGGAATCCTGCCAGAGCTCCACGTGCCATGGCCTTGCCTCTTCTTCGTTATCCCGCCACGGAGGTCCCCCCGGGCGGCTTGCCTGCCCCTTGACGCTCTCGCGCAAGCCTGAGCATGTATAGCGCGACCCGGGGGCGCGCCTCCACCCCAAGTTTCGACAGGCCCGCTCGATGCTGCTTCTGATCGACAACTACGACAGCTTCACCTGGAACCTCGTGCATTTCCTGGGCGAGGAAGGCGCCGAGACCGTCGTGCGCCGCAACGATGCGATCACCGCCGCCGAGGCCCTGGCGATGCGGCCCGCGGGCATCGTGCTCTCGCCCGGGCCCTGCGATCCGGACCGCGCGGGCATCTGCCTCGACCTCACCCGCGCCGCGGCGGAGGCGGGCGTGCCGCTCCTCGGCGTCTGCCTCGGCCACCAGACGATCGGGCAGGCCTTCGGCGGGCGCGTGGTGCGCGCGGCGCGGATCGTCCATGGCAAGACCGACGAGATCGCCCATGACGGCACCGGCGTCTTCGCCGGCCTGCCCTCGCCCTTCCGGGCCACGCGCTACCACTCCCTCGCCGTGGCCGAGAAGGGCCTGCCCGACTGCCTGAACGTCACCGCACGGGCGGGCGACGGCACCATCATGGGGCTCTCGCACCGGGAGCTTCCCGTCCACGGCGTCCAGTTCCACCCCGAGTCCATCGCGTCCGAACACGGGCACCGGATGCTGCGGAACTTCCTCGAGCTCGCTCGCGTCCCGGCATGAACGAGGGCCTGAAACCGCTGATCGGCGCGGCGGCCGATCGCGCGCTCACCTCCGAGGAGGCAGAGCGCGCCTTCGAGTGCCTCTTCGAGGGCGAGGCCACGCCCTCCCAGATGGGCGGCTTCCTGATGGCGCTGCGCACGCGCGGCGAGACGGTGGACGAATACGCCGCCGCCGCCGCCGTGATGCGGGCCAAGTGCAACAAGGTCACCGCGC
>CAZPCU010000586.1:0-1509 GCA_964585075.1 uncultured Rhodobacterales bacterium | reverse complement strand
AGGACAACGTGCCGTTCCACACGCTCTCCTTCCCGGCCACGATCATCGGCTCGGATGAGCCCTGGAAGCTCGTGGACTACATCAAGAGCTTCAACTACCTGACCTATGACGGCGGGCAGTTCTCCACCAGCCAGGGCCGCGGCGTCTTCATGGACGACGCGCTCGAGATCCTTCCGGCGGATTACTGGCGCTGGTGGCTTCTCTCGCACGTGCCCGAGACCTCCGACGCCGAGTTCACCTGGGAGAACTTCCAGGCCTCGGTGAACAAGGATCTGGCCGACGTGCTCGGCAACTTCGTCTCCCGCGTGACGAAGTTCTGCCGGTCGAAGTTCGGCGAGACGGTGCCCGAGGGCGGCGCGTGGGGGCCGCAGGAAGAGGCGCTGATCGCCGAACTCTCGGAGCGCCTCGGCGCCTACGAGCGGCACATGGAGGCCATCGAGATCCGCAAGGCCGCGGCCGAGCTTCGCGCGATCTGGGTCGCGGGCAACGAGTATCTGCAGGCCGCCGCGCCCTGGGCCGCCTTCAAGGAGGATCCGGAGCGCGCCGCGGCGATCGTGCGGCTCTCGCTCAACCTCGCGCGGCTCTACGCGGTGCTCTCCGCACCGTTCATTCCCGACGCCGCCCAGGCGCTTCGAGATGCGCTCGGCGTCGAGGAGGCGGGCTGGCCGGAGGATATCCGCGCGGCGCTCCAGGCGCTGCCGGCGGGCCATGCGTTCCGCGTGCCGGAGAACCTCTTCTCCAAGATCGACGACGCCCGGCGCGAGGACTGGGCCGCCCGTTTCGCGGGGACGCGGGGCTGAGGCGCATCGGGCCCTCCGCTATGGACCGTCCGCCCCATGCGCCCTATAACCCGCCGCGATGCAGCGCCCGGTTCCTCATAGCCGTCGAATTAGCGGCCCGGCGTCCTGACCCGTCGCGGTCGAGGGCGCCGGGACAAAGGCGCATGGGAACGCCCGCGCCGCCCCGTTCCCGAACACATCCGAGATGAGGACGCTGCGATGTCCACCGAGACGCTCGACTACAAAGACACGCTGAACCTGCCCGAAACCGGGTTTCCCATGCGCGCGGGGCTGCCCGGGCGCGAGCCCGGCTGGCTCGCCCGGTGGGAGGAGATCGGCATCTACGACCGGCTGCGCGAGAAGGCCGAGGGCCGCGCGCCCTTCACGCTCCATGACGGCCCGCCCTACGCCAACGGGCATCTCCACATCGGCCACGCGCTCAACAAGATCCTGAAGGACTTCGTCGTGCGCTCGCAGCAGATCATGGGGCGCGACGCGCGCTACGTGCCCGGCTGGGACTGCCACGGCCTGCCCATCGAGTGGAAGATCGAGGAGCGGTATCGCGCCAAGGGACAGAACAAGGACGAGGTGGACGTGGTGGACTTCCGCCAGGAATGCCGCCGCTTCGCCGAGGACTGGATCGACGTGCAGCGCGAGGAGTTCAAGCGCCTCGGCGTCACCGGCAACTGGGCGGATCCCTACCTCAGTATCACAAAAAAAGCAGGTAGAA
>CAZPCU010000585.1:0-1517 GCA_964585075.1 uncultured Rhodobacterales bacterium | reverse complement strand
CTCGGGAACGAGTTCTACCGGCTCTGGCTCGACGAGACGATGACCTATTCTTCCGCGAAATTCACGACCGGGCAGGAAAGCCTCGAGGCGGCGCAGATCGCCAAGTACGCGAGCCTGATCGACGGGATGGGCGTCGCGTCGGGCGACCACGTGCTGGAGATCGGCTGCGGCTGGGGCGGCTTTGCCGAATACGCCGCCGCCGAGCGCGGACTGCGCGTCACCGGGCTGACCATAAGCCGGGCGCAGCACGATTACGCGCGGGACAGGCTCCGGCGCGCGGGCCTCGACGACCGTGTCGAGATCAGGCTCCAGGACTACCGCGACACGCGCGGCCGCTACGACGGCATCGCCTCGATCGAGATGTTCGAGGCGGTCGGCGAGCGCCACTGGCCAAGCTACTTCGAGACCGTCCGCGAGTGCCTGAAACCGGGGCGCAACGCGACCCTCCAGATCATCACGCTCCCCGACCGCCGCTGGGAGGCCTATCGCCGGGGGGTCGACTTCATCCAGAAATACATCTTTCCCGGCGGCATGCTGCCCTCGCGCAGTGCGCTCCTTGCCGAGATCGAGCGCGCCGGCCTGAGCTTCGTCCAGTCCGTCGAGTTCGGCGAGAGCTACAGTCAGACGCTCCGCCGCTGGCATGAATCGTTCAACGAAAACTGGAGCGCGATCGCCCGGCTGGGCTTCGACGAGCGGTTCCGCAGGATGTGGAACTTCTATCTCACTTCCTGCGCTGCGGCCTTCGCGATCGGGAATTGCGACGTGACGCAGGTCACCGTGAAGCGGCCGGCCCGAGATGCCGATCCCGCATGGCGCTCGCGCGACAAGCACCCTGGCGGGCATGTCAGCGTTGAAGGACAGCTTCACACGACGCCTCCGCCTGAACGAAGCGGGTGTGCCGCGAACCGTATCGCTCAGATCTCCTCGCGCAGCTGCGCGTAGGTCAACGCGACGAAGATGCCGGTCCCGCCCAGGACGTTTCCGGCGAAGGCCGGAAGTATGCCGCCCAACACCGCAGGAACGATGCCCAGCTCGCCGTGCATGACGAGGATGAACAACTCGGTCGAACCGGCCACGACGTGTGACATGCCGCCGAGCCCGATCACGTAGGTGACGATCACGATCATCAGGACTTCGCCGGCGCTTTCCATTCGTGGAAGGACCCACACCAGCGCCGCGATCAGGAAACCGGCGGGGATGCCCCAGGCAAAATGATCGAGGGCCGTCGCTTCGGCGTAATGCCGCGACACCGCCAGGATACCGTCGAGCCGCACCTCGGGAACGACCTGACCGAAGACCAGAACGAGAGCCGCTGACATGCAGCCAAAAAGGTTGGCGGCGAAAACGATGCACCAGAGCCGGGCGATCTTGAGCAACTTCGCCCGTGTGGGCGTGAGGAAAAGGGGCAGTATGGGGGTGATCGTGTTCTCGGTGAACAGCTGCATCCGCCCGAGGATCACTATGAGAAATCCGACCGTGTAGCCCAGGTTCGAAACGGCAGGCGCCCAGCCCGATTC
>CAZPCU010000584.1:282-1518 GCA_964585075.1 uncultured Rhodobacterales bacterium | reverse complement strand
ACCTTGCGGCCCTCGGCGGGCGCGGCCTCGGCGCCCTCGACGCCGGCGAGGATCATCTGCTCCTTCAGCGGGATGCCGAGCTTCTCGTAGGTGGCCAGGAGCTTCGGGTCCACCTCGTCGAGCGACTTCGGCTTCGTCTCCATGCTCTTCGGCCGGGCGTAGTAGTACTGGTTCTGGAAGTCGATCTCGGGGTAGTCCACCATCGCCCAGTCCGGCTCTTCCTTCTGGAGCCAGCGCTCGTAGGCCTGCAGACGCCACTCGGTCATCCACTCGGGCTCTTCGTTCTTCTCGGAGATGAGGCGCACGATGTCGGGGGTGAGCCCCTTCGGCGCGAACTCCATCTCGATGTCGGTTTCCCAGCCGTACTTGTATTTCCCGCCGACCTCGCGCACGGCCTCGACCGTCTCGCGATCGACGCCCTCCTTCACCTCGACTTTGTCCAGTGCGGTCATGGCGGTCTCCTGTCTCTGTTGCCTCACGCCGCGCGGGCGCGGAACCTCCGGTATTGCCGGCCCCACGCCTCGACGAAGCGCAGCACCTCTTCCTCCGTCGTCGCCGGGCCGAGACTCACGCGGATCGCGCCGCCGGCCACGGCCTCGTCGTATCCCATCGCCCGGAGCACGCGGCTGGCGCGGACCTTGCCGCTGGAGCAGGCCGACCCCGCCGAGACGGCGAAACCGGCGAGATCCATCTGCATCACCTGCGTCTCGCCCTTCCATCCGGGCACGGCGAAACAGCTGGTGTTGGGCAGCCGACGCCCCGAGTTCCCGACAAAAATAATCTCGCTTGAATGGGCAGCAAGACCATTTTCTAGAATATTTCTAAGTTCCGCGACCCGCTCCCAGACGCCCGCCGCCAGATCGCGCGCGGCCGCTTCAGCCGCGGCGCCGAAGCCCGCGATTCCGATCAGGTTTTCCGTGCCGGAGCGCCGGCCCATCTCCTGCCCGCCGCCGGGAACGCGGCGCGCCACGTCCACACCCTGCCGAAGCAGCAGCGCGCCCGCGCCCTTCGGCCCGCCGAGCTTGTGCGCCGAGGCGAGCGCCATCTCCGCACCCGTCCAGTTGAACGCCACGGGAAGCTTCCCGAAGGCCTGGGTCATGTCGCTGACGGCGACGCCCTCGGGCAGATCCTGCACCACGCCGGTTTCGGAATTGGCGATCTGAAGCGCGGTGCGCGCCGGATCCTCCACCGTCACCCGGCCCGCACCGTCCACCGGCAGTGCCGGGTCCACCCAGG
>CAZPCU010000584.1:0-272 GCA_964585075.1 uncultured Rhodobacterales bacterium | reverse complement strand
CCGCGACCGCGTCATGCTCCACGTCGCCGGCCACGAGCCCGCGGCCGGCGCAGGCGAGCGCCGCCGACTCCGTGGCGCCGGAGGTGAAGACGATGTCCGCCCCCTCCGCCCCGAAGGCGGCCGCCACCTGCCCCCGCGCGCGCTCCAAGAGCGCCTTGGCCGCGCGGCCCTCGGCATGGACGGAGGACGGGTTGCCCACCACCTCCATCGCTTCGATCATCGCCGCGCGCGCCTCCGCGCGCAGCGGCGCGGTCGCGTTCCAGTCGAGATAG
>CAZPCU010000583.1:0-1531 GCA_964585075.1 uncultured Rhodobacterales bacterium | reverse complement strand
GACCGGCAACAGCACCAGGAAGGCGGCGCCGGCGAAGCTTCCGAAGATCGAGCCGAGCCCACCGATGATGATCATGAAGAGCACCAGGAAAGACTTCTGGATGCCGAAGGCCTCGCCCACCTCCACCGCGCCGAGATAGACCGCGAAGGACAGCGCGCCGGCGATGCCGATGAAGAAGGACGAAACCGCGAAGGCCGAAAGCTTCGCCGCCAGCGGGTTCACCCCGATGATCTCGGCGGCGATGTCCATGTCGCGGATCGCCATCCATTTCCGCCCCTGCGTGCCGCGCGTCAGGTTCCGCGCGACGATCGCCAGCACGGTGACGAAGACGAGGCAGAGCAGATAGGCCGCCCAGGCCGGCGCTTCCGGGCCGGTCACGGGGATGCCGAACACCGTGCGCTCCGGCGCGGTGATCTGGCCCGAGGCGGAGTAGTTGTAGAACCACGGCACCCTGTTGAAGAGCCAGACGAGGAAGAACTGCGCGGCGAGGGTGGCGACGGCGAGGTAGAAGCCCTTGATGCGCAGGCTCGGCAGGCCGAAGAGCACGCCCACCGCCGCGGTGATCCCGCCCGCGGCAAGGATGTGGAGCACGATGGAGACGTCGGGGAAGGCCGTCATCAGCTTGTAGCAGCCATAGGCGCCCACCGCCATGAAGCCGCCGGTGCCGAGGCTCACCTGCCCGCAATAGCCCGTCAGGATGTTCAAGCCGATCGCCGCGATGGCATAGATCAGGAAGGGCAGCAGCACCGCGTTCGTCCAGTAGTCGTTGACGACGAAGGGCACGATGCCGAAGGCCACCGCCAGCACCGCGTAGTAGCGCCAGCGGTCGAAGCGGATCGGGAAGGTCTGCCCGTCGGCGACGTAGCTCGTCTTGAAGTCGCCCGCCTCACGATAGAGCATCTTGAAGCTCTCCCTGTTCCTGTGCCCTGGCGCGCGCCTCGGGCGAAAGCTGCGTCGAGGGTTTCGCGTAGCCCGTGGCCTCCGCCGCCCGCGCCAGCCAGATCCAGCAGGCCACCCCCGTCAGCAGCCCTCCGAAGGCGAGAAGCGCGGCCACCGCGATCTGCCCTCCGGAAAGGTCGCCGGACGACAGCGCCAGGAAGCCGAAGGCCCAGAAGCCCGACCAGGCGATGACGTTGGCGATGGCGATCAGCTTGCGCACGGGCTCAGACCCTCTCGATGATCTTCTCGCCGAACAGCCCCTGCGGCCGGAAGACGAGGAAGACGAGCGCGAGGACATAGGCGAACCAGTTCTCCGTCGCACCGCCGACCATCGGGCCGATCAGGAACTCGAAGAGCTTCTCCCCCACCCCGATGATGAGCCCGCCGACGATCGCGCCCGGGATCGACGTGAAGCCACCGAGCATGAGCACCGGCAGCGCCTTCAGCGCGATGAGCGAGAGCGAGAACTGCACGCCCATCTTGGTGCCCCACATGATCCCGGCCACCAGCGCCACGAGCCCCGCCAGCGACCAGACCATGATCCAGATGAAGTTGAGCGAGACGCCGACCGAGAGCGCCGCCTGATGGTCGT
>CAZPCU010000582.1:0-1535 GCA_964585075.1 uncultured Rhodobacterales bacterium | reverse complement strand
GAGAACCACATGGGCTTCGAGGCCGCGGCCTGGTACTGGCACTTCGTGGACGTGGTCTGGCTGTTCCTGTTCTTCGCCGTCTACATCTGGGGCATTTGAGCCGGCGGGCGCCATGGCGCCCGCGGCCGGTTGCGAATCCGGCCGCGTCAGGGTTCAAGACGGGGCGCGCGGGAAGGTCCGCGCGCCCCGATCCGTTCCGGGAGACAGCGTCATGCGCCGCATCATCGGCCCCCTTCTCATCGGCGTCGTCGGCACCGCCGTTCTGATCGCACTCGGCGTCTGGCAGGTGCAGCGCCTCGCCTGGAAGGAGGGCGTCCTCGCCGACATCGAGGCGCGCATCGCCGCGCCGCCCGTTCCGCTGCCGGCGGACCCGGATCCCGAGGCCGACCGCTATCTGCCCGTCGCGGTGACGGGCACGATCGGCGACGAGGAACTGCATGTTCTCGTCTCCACGCGGGCCGAGGGGGCTGGCTTTCGCGTGATCGCGCCGCTTGCGACCGAGGACGGGCGGCGCGCCCTGGTCGATCGGGGTTACGTGCGCAACGAGGCCAAGGAGGCGGATCGCCCGACGGGCGCGGCCGATATCGTCGGCAACCTGCACTGGCCCGACGAGGTGGACCGCTTCACCCCCGAGCCCGACCGCGGCGAGAACATCTGGTTCGCGCGCGACGTGCCCGCCATGGCCGCGGCGCTCGGCACCGAGCCGCTGCTCGTCGTGGCGCGGGAGACGTCGCTTTCCGCCCCGGGTTTGACGCCCCTGCCGGTGGACACGAGCGGCATCCCGAACGATCACCTCGAATACGCGGTCACCTGGTTCGGGCTGGCCGTGGTCTGGGCGGCGATGAGCGTGTTCCTGATCCGGCGGACGCTGGGCAGGACGGGACGAAGGGACAGCCTGTCATGAGATATGTTTCCACGCGCGGGCAGGCGCCCGTGCTCGGCTTCGAGGATGCGATGCTGACCGGGCTGGCGCGCGACGGCGGGCTTTACGTGCCCGAGACGATCCCGCGCATGAGCGAGGGCGACATCGCCGCGCTGGCGGGGCTGTCCTACGAGGAGGCGGCGGTGCGCGTCATGCGGCCCTTCCTCTCGGAGAGCTTCGGCGAGGACGAGTTCGCCGAGATCGTCTCGCGCGCCTATGCAGGCTTCGGCCACGCGGCGCGGGCGCCGCTCAAGCAGCTCGCGCCGAACCACTTCCTGCTCGAGCTCTTCCACGGACCGACGCTCGCCTTCAAGGACTTCGCGATGCAGCTCATCGGGCCGCTCTTCGAGACGGCGCTGCGGCGCCGCGGCGAGCGGGTGACCATCGTGGGCGCGACGAGCGGCGACACCGGCAGCGCCGCCATCGAGGCGTTCCGGGGCCTCGACGCGGTGGACGTGTTCATCCTCTTCCCGCATGGCCGGGTCTCGGAGGTGCAGCGCCGGCAGATGACCACGCCGGTCGAGGACAACGTGCACGCCCTCGCGCTCGCGGGCGACTTCGACGCCTGCCAGGCCCGCGTGAAGGACATGTTCAACGACTTTCCCTTCCGCGA
>CAZPCU010000581.1:0-1535 GCA_964585075.1 uncultured Rhodobacterales bacterium | reverse complement strand
GAGGAGATGGGCCGCGGCCAGGCGGAACGTCTCATGCCGATGCTGGAAGAGCTGCTCGCCCGCCACGGCCGCGCGTGGCGCGATCTCGACGCCATCGGGGTGGGCGTCGGCCCGGGAAACTTCACCGGCATCCGCATCGCCGTCGCCGCCGCGCGCGGGCTCGCGCTGGCGCTCGACATCCCCGCAGTCGGGGTGAGCGGCTTCGAGGCGATCGGGCTGGGGCGCGCCGGCCCGCATGTCGCCGTGCTGCCCGCGCCGCGCGGACAGCTCTACGCCGCCGCCCCGGGCGAGGCGGCGCAGCTCATCCCGGCCGACACGCCCGAGAATCCGGCGCGGCCCTTCGCCTTTCCGCCGGAGCCCCCGCACCTCGCCGCCGCCATCGCGCGCCTCGCCGCCGCTCAAGGCGTCGCGCCGGCCAGCCCGCCCGCGCCGCTCTACGTGAGGCCCGCGGACGCCGCGCCGGCGCGCGAGGCGCCGCCCGTGATCCTCGATGACGCCTGACGCCTGCGCGGCGCTGCACGCGCGCGCCGTCGACACCGGCCGCCCCTGGAGCCCCGAGGAGTTCGCGGCCCTGCTCGGACGCCCGCACGTTTTCGCGGTGGGCGACGAAATCGCCTTCGCGCTCGGCCGGGCCATCGCCGGCGAGGCCGAGCTTCTGACCCTCGTCACCGACCCGGCGTTCCGGCGGCGGGGCCTCGCGCGGGAGAGGCTCCGCCGCTTCGAGCAAGAGGCGCAGGCGCGGGGCGCGGGGACCGCCTTTCTGGAGGTGGCCGAGGACAACGCCGCCGCGCGCGCGCTTTACGGTGCAGCCGGCTACGCGGAGGCGGCGCGGCGTCCCGGATACTATCCGCGCGGCGCGTCGGCGCCCGCGGACGCGCTCGTTCTCACCAAGCGGCTCGGGCCGGCTCCGGCGCGGGCGGAAAACGGTTGACCGCCATCGCGCGCTGCGGCCTAAACTGCACGCGATCAACGCGGATCGAGACGGCCCGCGCCCGGCGCCGACCCCGCGCCGGAACGCCGCCCGATACCTGACTGGGAGACCGACATGACCCTGATGAAGCACCTCTCCGGCGCCGGCGCGGCGCTCGCCCTCACCGCCGGCGCGGCGCTCGCCGAACCCGCGCTCATCTTCGATCTCGGCGGCAAGTTCGACAAGAGCTTCAACGAGGCCGCCTACCGCGGCGCGCAGCGCTGGGCCGAGGAGACGGGCGGCAGCTACCGGGAGGTCGAGATGCAGTCGGAGGCCCAGCGCGAGCAGGCGCTGCGCCGCTTCGCCGAAGCCGGGCTGAACCCGATCGTGATGACAGGCTTCGCCTTCGGAAACGTCCTTTCCGAGGTGGCGCCGGACTACCCGGACACGAAATTCGCGATCATCGACGCGGTGGTGGACGAACCCAACGTGCGCTCCGTCGTCTTCAAGGAGCACGAGGGCAGCTACCTCGTGGGCATGCTCGCCGCGATGGCCTCGGAATCGGGCACGGTGGGCTTCATCGGCGGCATGGACATCCCGCTCATCCGCAAGTTCGGCTGCGGCT
>CAZPCU010000580.1:0-1544 GCA_964585075.1 uncultured Rhodobacterales bacterium | reverse complement strand
TCGGCGATGGCGACCCAGATGACGTGCCCGCCCGCGTTCTTCGGATCGTCGTCGGCATGGGCCCAGACCGCGTCGTCGTGGTCGCGGGCGTCGGCCGGGTCGATGGTGACGAGCGGCAGGTCGCGCAGATCCTCCCGGCCGGAGAGCCCCGCGGGCTTCATCCGGTCGGCTTCCTCCACCACCTCGTCGGGGAAGTCGTGGGGGATGCCGTGCTGGTGGATCGCGATGAGCGAGACGGCCCTGGGCGCGGAAGGATCTCCCAGCCGCTCGACGACGCGGGCGCGGGGCAGTCCCATGCGCCCGGCGGGGCCGGCCTGCTCGGCCTCGACGAGCTCGCCGTCCTTCGCGCCCAGCGTGGCGCCCTGCGCCACCGCCCATTCCTTGCCGTCGCCCTTGTCGATGGGCAGGATCCGCCCGCCCTCGGCGCGGGTGCGGAAGATGCCCAGAACGCGGCGCGGGTTCGACCCGATCCGGCGGATGAGCCGGGCCTCGTAATTGTGCTCTCCGCCCTTCACGCGGGTGAGGCGCGCGAGGATGCGGTCGCCCTCGCCGAGGGCCGGATCGCTCTCGCGCGGGATGATCAGGACGCGCGGTTCCACCCCCTCGCCGTGCCATTCGAGCGGGCGGGCGAACAGGTCGCCGTCGGCGTCCGGCGCCAGCACCTGCAGCACCGTCACCGGGGGCAGGCTTTCGGGGTCGCGGTAGGTCTTCTTGCGCTTCTCGAGATGGCCTTCGGCCTCCAGTTCCTTGAGGAGGCGCTTCAGGTCGATCCGTTCGGCGCCCTTGAGTCCGAAGGCCTTGGCGATGTCGCGCTTGGAGTTGAGCGTGGGGTGCTCCTCGATCCAGCGCAGGATCTCGTCCTTGGAGGGCAGCGTCGTCATGGGTGTCGCGTATCACGTCGCGGGAAAGGCGTCATCGCGAAATGGCCTCCGCGCCGCCCTCTCGGGCCTGCCGCGGAGCGCCGTTCGGACCGGATGGCGCGGTGAAACCGGATGGCGCGGTGAATCTGGGAACGGCCGTTTCCTTCGAAGCGGCCGCGGTCGAACGATCAGGCGAAATAGTCGCGGAGGATCCGCCCGTAGATCGCCTTCAGACCGTGTATGTGGGAAAGCGCCACATGCTCGTCAACCTGGTGCATGGTCTTTCCCACGAGGCCGAACTCCACGACGGGGCAATGATCCTTCACGAAGCGCGCGTCCGACGTGCCGCCCGAGGTGGAAAGCTCCGGCGTGACGCCGGTTTCCGCCGCCACCGCCCGCACCACCAGGTCGGAAAGCGGCCCCGGTGGCGTGAGGAACGCCTCGCCCGAGACGGACACTTTCACCTCGATCCCGACGCCGAACGCCTCGGCCACCGCCGCGGCCTCGGAGCGGAGCCAGTCGGACAGGCCCGCGCCGGTGTGGCGGTCGTTGAAGCGGATGTTGACCGTGGCGCGGCAGGAGGCCGGGATCACGTTGGTGGCCGGGTTGCCGGTGTCGATGGTGACGACGGCGAGGGTGGAGGGGTCGAAATCGATCTTTCCGCTTTCAAAGAGCTCCCGCCCG
>CAZPCU010000579.1:0-1549 GCA_964585075.1 uncultured Rhodobacterales bacterium | reverse complement strand
GCGAACGCGGTTGAGCTGCACCGCCTGCGCCTGGTCGGACGAGCCCGGCCCGCAATTCAGCCCCTCGAACACGCCGGAAGACGCGCCGCCGCGGCGCGTGAAGAAGCCGTGGCGGAAGGGCGCGAGCGACCGGGCGGTGATGATTTCCAGCGTCATGGGTCGACTCCCGGCGGCGGGGGCATCCCCTCGGGATGGAAGGCGATGCACTTGAAGAGCGTTCCCATTTCCTCGGGATGCGTCAACCTGCGATGGGCGGCGACATGGCGCTCGAGCGCCTCGCCGGTGAGACCGCGCGCCAGCGCCCGGGCCCGCGCCGTGATGCCCAGGCGTTCGAGGAACACCCCCTGCGGCGTCAGCCGGGAACGAGCCGAGGGCGTCGCCTGCTCCAGCGCGGCGAAGTCCACGTGGGCGGTGAGATCGGCCTCTCCGGGCGCCTCCAGCGGATCGGCGTAGCCGTGCCCGCGCACGGCCTGGAGCGTGTCGCCGGTGCCGCCCCAGCCGCCGTAATCGATGAGGAGCGCCGCGCCGCCATGATCCGCGATCCGCCGCCCGATGGCCGCCGCGATCGCCGGGGCGGCCGGGCAGATCTCCACCACTTCGCCCTCGGCCGTGTCGGCCAGCCGGCGGGCGAGCGCGGGCTGCGGCGCAGCGCCGGCAAGGCCCATCGCCAGCCGACCCTCCCGTGCGCCGATCCGGCGCTCGCGCCAGAGCGCACCTTCGCGCTGGAACTGCCGGATCGGCAGAGCGTCGAAGAACTCGTTGGCGACGAGGAAGAGCGGGGCCTCGGGCAGGTCGTCCACGCGCTCGTGCCAGGTGACGTCCTGGCCGGCCAGCGCCTCTTGCTGGCGCGCCCGGAGCGCGGGCGAGGCTTCGACGAGATGGAGCCGCGCGGCGTCGAGGAAGCCCGGCACCGCGCGGAGCGCCCGGAGCGCATCGGCCATCAGCGTGCCGCGCCCGGGGCCGAGTTCGGCGAGCGTGACGGGCGCCGGGCGCCCCTGGTCCAGCCAGGCCTGGCCGAGGGCGAGGCCGACGAGCTCTCCGAACATCTGGCTGATCTCGGGCGCGGTGGTGAAGTCGCCCGCCCGGCCCAGCGGATCGCGCGTGGCGTAGTAGCCGTGCTCGGGATCCAGCAGGCACTCCGCCATGTAGTCGGCCACCGAGATCGGCCCGTCGGCGGCGATTCGCGCCAGAAGGCGGGCCTCGAGCGGGTTCATGCCGCGGCGGTCCGCCCCCGTCGCACCGCCCAGAGCACGAGCGCGAGCCCCACGGCGATCATCGGCAGCGAGAGAAGCTGTCCCATGGTGAGCCCGTAGCCGGACACATGGAACGCCAGCCCGTTCGGATTGCCCTCGGAGATGAACTGCGGGTCGGGCTGGCGCACGAACTCGACGATGAACCGCCCGATCCCGTAGCCCGCGAGGAAGGTGCCGGTGACGAGCCAGGGCATCCGCAGCGCGCCGCGCCGCCAGACCATCCAGATCAGCAGGATCATGAGCACGAGCCCCTCGAGCGCCGCCTCGTAGAGCTGCGAGGGGTGCCGGTAGCAGAG
>CAZPCU010000578.1:0-1549 GCA_964585075.1 uncultured Rhodobacterales bacterium | reverse complement strand
CTGCTTGACCGCGGCGAGGCCGGCGACAACATCGGCGCGCTGCTGCGCGGCATCGACCGCGACGACGTGGAGCGCGGGCAGGTGCTGTGCAAGCCGGGCTCGGTGACGCCGCACACGAAGTTCGAGGCGGAGGCCTACATCCTGACGAAGGACGAGGGCGGGCGGCACACGCCGTTCTTCGCCAACTACCGTCCGCAGTTCTACTTCCGGACGACGGACGTGACCGGGACGGTGAAGCTGCCCGAGGGCACCGAGATGGTGATGCCGGGGGACAACGTGAGCTTCGAGGTCGAGCTGATCGCGCCGATCGCCATGGAGGAGCGGCTGCGCTTCGCCATCCGCGAGGGCGGCCGCACGGTGGGCTCCGGCGTCGTCTCCAAGATCATCGAGTAACTCAAACCGGTTCGACGTGGCCCGGGACCGATGAAACCGGGCCGGGCGCAAGCGAAACCCCCGCCGATGCGGCGGGGGTTTCGTCGTTCGGGGAGTGCTGGTCGGCTGTCCGGGCGGGCCTCAGCCTGCATCATGCAGCCGCGCCTTGATGAAGTTCGTGATATCGCCTGCGTTGTCGGCACTCGAGATCACCCCGAGGATGCGCAGCACGTTCGCATGCGACAGGACCGAGAGGTCGGCGCCCCGGGGCGCGTACTGCTCGACCTGGCGGAGCTGCGCGTCGGTGGGCGCCATGGCGCTGGCGGTGGTGGCGGCCGCGGCGAGCGCGAGGGCGGCGATTGCGAAGATGCGGGTCATGTGTGTTTCCTTTCCTTGGTCTGTCTCTTGCCCCTGCGGGGCGGTTGCTCTTCGTCGGGGCGTGTCTGCCGCCGACACCTTGCAATCTGGGCGGTCCCGAGCCGCGGGGGAAATCACGCTTCGCTCGCGGGTCGCCCACGCGGATTTGGCCTTGACGTGAGCCGTTGCATTCCATTGTGCGCCGCGGCGTGCCGCATGATCGTCCGCGGCGCTTCGCCGCAAGGCGCGCCGCGTTGACGCGACGTTCACGGCGGTGCGCGAGCAGGGTGAGCCGGCAGGCCCATGACAGGGCGTTCAAAGAAACGTGCGCCGAGCCTTGTTTCAGCCGCCTCGCCCGGACGCGAGCATGGCCTGCGTTCCGTCTCGCGCGCCTGTCAGAATGGTTGCAGCGATGCGCCGCGGCGCGGGCTGGGCGGCGCGCTTGCGCCCTGCCTTTTCCCGGGCGCAAAGGCGCGGCTTCGGATCGGGCCTGATCGTCGGCGCGGGCGCCGTGCTGCGCGGGACGATCGACGACTACGCGATCGTGATCGGCAATCCGGGCCTGGTGCTGCGCCTCCGCTTCGCCCCGGACGAGATCGAGCGGCTCCTGTCGCTGGCCTGGTGGGACTGGTCGGCAGACCGCATCGCGCGGGCACGTCCGGCGCTGGTGGCCGGAGACGCCGCCGCGCCGGAACGCGCCTGAGCCGGGCGATTCCCGCTTGCATCGACGCCGCGGCGCGCTTACACGATGGCCCCGGCCGGAGGGGTATAGCTCAGTTGGTAGAGCGACGGTCTCCAAAACCGTAGGTCGCGGGTTCGA
>CAZPCU010000577.1:0-1550 GCA_964585075.1 uncultured Rhodobacterales bacterium | reverse complement strand
GAGGGGTCGAGGCCGGCCTCACGCGCGACCGCGTTTCGCGCTCGTCCCGGTCTTCCTCGGCGCGATGGGGGCGCTCGGGATGCAGGCGCTCGGCCGTGCGCGCCACCTGTCTCCAGAGCGCGAGATCCTCGGAACTCAGGCGCCGGCGGGTCATTCGAGCCCCTCTGGAAGCATGGCGTAGGCGCGCTGGATCGGCATCAGAACCACCATGCGCCCCGGATCCCTGAGCTTCCCGGCGCGGCGCCCGGCCTCGGCGCCGGTTCCGAAGAAGATATCGGCGCGCTGCGCCCCCTTGATCGCCGAGCCGGTGTCCTGCGCCACCATCAGCCGGCGCATCGGTTCCGCGCCCTCCTTCTCGACCCAGACGGGCGCGCCCAGCGGCACATGCGCCGGATCCACGGCGACGGAGCGAAGCGCGGTGACGGAGCGGTTCATGGCGCCGAGCGGGCCGCGGCCGGCCGGAACGTCCGTCACCTCCCGGAAGAAGACGTAGGAGGGGTTGTGATACAGAAGTTCCTCGCCCGCAGCCGGATTGCGGCGCACCCAGGCGCGGATCACCTGGGCCGAGACCTGATGCGCGGCATAAATGCCTCGTCTCACCAGCTCCTGGCCGATCGAGCGGTAGGGATGCCCGTTGGCGCCGCCGTAACCCACGCGGATCACCGACCCGTCGTCGAGCCGGATGCGGCCGGACCCCTGGATCTGGAGGAAGAAGAGCTCCACCGGATCGTCCACCCAGGCGATCTCGAGCCCGCGGCCTTCCAGCACGCCGGTGGTCAGGATCTGGCGACGTGTCAGCCAGGGCCGCCCGGCGGGAAGCTCCGGCGGCACGCTGTGGACGGGATAGCGATAGCGCGGGGACGGGCGCCGCGATCCGTCGAGCTCGGGCTCGAAGTAGCCGGTGAACAGCGCCGGGGCGCCATCATCGATCAGGACAGGGCGGAAGAAGAGTTCGAAGAAGGTCCGGGCGTCCGGCTGGGACTGCGCCAGCGCGCAGAGGGACTGCCAGTCGCGGGCGTCGAGATCCGGGCAGGTCTCGAGGAACACGCCGAGTGCGGCGGCGTGGTCGTCCTCGGCCCAGCCCTCGAGTTCGTCGAAGGCGAGAATCGAGATGGACCTCTCGGCCAGCGCCTCACTCCCACCGGCCGCGAGCATGGCCACCATGGCTGCCCGCAGCGCGGCAAGCATCACTCCCCCGTGGCGACGAGCTGCCAGTTGGGATCATTCGATCCCATGACGCGGGCGAAGGTCCAGACATCCTTCTGGCGGCGCACCTCGGTGGGGCTGCCCTCGACGATGTTGCCGTCGCTGTCGCGCACCACCGACGTGAGTTCGCCGACGAAACGCACGGTGATCTCCGCCAGGCGGCTGTCGGGATCGAAGCTCGCGTCGACGACGGAGACGTCGCGCACGCCGACGAATTCCGCCTCGATCGTCAGGCCCTGCTCCTCGCGCGCCCGGATCACTTCCTCGAAGCTCTCGTAGACGTCATCCGCCAAAACGATTTATCTTTTTTTGATAAAAATCTTTATGAGTCTAATGAAGAAGAT
>CAZPCU010000576.1:0-1552 GCA_964585075.1 uncultured Rhodobacterales bacterium | reverse complement strand
CCCGCAGCTTGTGTTCGGGGATCGAGAGCACGAAGGCCCCCATCAGAAGCCGGATCACATGCGGGTTCTGCGAGGTTGTGTAGAGCGTGTACTCGTCATTGTGCCGGGTCCACTGGCCGACGGCGACGCGCGGCTCCATGGCGTTCGGCACGAGCCGGTTGTTCACCAGCTCGAGGGTGGTGACATGCGCCGCGTTGCGGATCGCCTCGTCCACCGCCTCCTTGTTCTCCTCGACGAAGCCCCAGTCGTAGCAGAGATTGTCGCCCAGATCGTCGTGCACGAGCGCGCTGTCCGCTTCCAGCGCCTTCTTCATGTCCACGACGGCGGGCAGTTCCTCGATGTCCACGACGATGGCTTCGGCCGCGTCCCGGGCCTGTTCGGGCGTCTCGGCCACGACCGCGGCGATCGGGTCGCCCACATGGCGCACCTTGCCCTCGGCCAGCACCGGGTGGCGGGGCTCCTTCATCGGGTTGCCGAACCGGTCGGTCACCTGCCAGCCGCAGGGAAGGCTGCCGGCCGACTCGAAATCCGCGCCCGTGAACACGCGAAGCACCCCCGGCATCTCCTCGGCGGCGGAAGTGTCGATATTGGCGATCCGGCCATGCGCCACTTCGGAGCGCAGGAAATGGGCGTAGGCCTGCCCGTGGATGTTGATGTCGTCCGTATACTGGCCCTGCCCTGTCAGAAAGCGCTGATCCTCGCGCCGCGTCGGGCTTGCGCCGATGCCATGATCCTTCGGCATGTCAGTCGATCCTCCCAAGTGTCGCCGGGCACCGCCCCGGCGCGCGTGGCGCGGGCCCGGCCCGCGCCCCTGTTGCGTCATTCCGCCGCGATGGCGCCCACGTCCTGCCCGGAGGCGGCGATGATCGCCTTCACGATATTGTGGTAGCCCGTGCAGCGGCAGATATTGCCCTCGAGATAGTCGCGGATCTCGGCCTCGCTCGGCCTGGGGTTCTCCTTCAGCAGCGCCGCCGCGGTCATCACCATGCCCGGCGTGCAGAAGCCGCACTGGAGGCCGTGATGATCCTGGAAAGCCTGCTGGATCACCGAGAGGGATCCGTCCGGGTTCGCCATCCCCTCGATGGTGGTGACCTCGGCGCCGTCGGCCTCCCAGGCGAACATGGTGCAGGCCTTCACGTCCTTGCCGTTCACGTGCACCACGCAGGCGCCGCATTGCGAGGTGTCGCAGCCCACATGGGTGCCGGTGAGCCCGAGATCCTCGCGCAGCATGTCCACCAGAAGCGTGCGGCCCTCGACCTCGGCAGAGGCGTCGCGGCCGTTCACGGTCATCGTCACTTTCGTCATTTGGTCCTCCCTTCGCGGCGCCGGGCTACGCCCCGGCCCCGCCCTTGACGAGTCGTTTGAACCAGCCCTTCCTGGCGCCCGTCTCGGGCGCCTCGGGGGCCTCTTCCTCCTCGGCGGGGCCTTCCACCGCCTCCTGGAAGCGGGTGAAGAACTGGTCCGCCATCTTCTTCGCGAAACCGTCGATCACGCGCGAGCCGAGCTGGGCGAGCTTGCCGCCGACATTGGCGTCGACCTCGTATTCCAGAAG
>CAZPCU010000575.1:664-1557 GCA_964585075.1 uncultured Rhodobacterales bacterium | reverse complement strand
CTGGGACCCGCATTTCGAGACGGCGATCTCGGACCTCGAGGTCGAGCAGGTCGAGACCGACGGGCACATGTGGCGCCTGCGCTACAAGCTGGCCGACGGCGAGACCTACGAGCACCCGGTCGAGTTCGACGAGGACGGCAACGTGACCGCCACCGAGACGCGGGATTACCTGACCGTCGCCACCACCCGGCCCGAGACCATGCTGGGCGACACGGGCATCGCCGTCCACCCCGACGACCGGCGCTACGCCCATCTCGTGGGCAAGGAGGCGATCCTGCCGCTGGTGGGCCGAAGGCTCCGGATCGTGGCGGACGACTACGCCGATCCCGAGAAGGGCACCGGCGCGGTGAAGATGACGCCCGCGCATGATTTCAACGACTGGGCGGTGGGCCAGCGGACGGGGCTGCGCGCGATCAACGTGATGACGCCGCGCGCGGGCATGTGGCTGCGCGACAACCCGGACTTCGCCGAGGGCTGCGACCCGGACGGGCTCGCGCGCGTGATCGAGGCGGTGGACGGGCTCGACCGATACGAGGCGCGCGACTGGATCGTGCGCACCGCCGAGGAGGAGGGCTGGCTCGACGGCGTGGACGCCGACCGCCACATGGTGCCCCACGGCGACCGCTCCAAGGTGGCGATCGAGCCCTACCTCACCGACCAGTGGTTCGTGGACGCCGAAAAGATCGTGGGCCCCGCGATCGACGCGGTGCGCGACGGGCGCACCACGATCCTGCCCGAAGCCGACCGCAAGGTCTATTTCCACTGGCTGGAGAACATCGAGCCCTGGTGCATCTCGCGCCAGCTCTGGTGGGGCCACCAGATCCCGGTCTGGTACGGGCTCGACCTGTCCTACGAGGGCAACGTCTACGACGACGGCGAGATCGACCATCTCG
>CAZPCU010000575.1:0-654 GCA_964585075.1 uncultured Rhodobacterales bacterium | reverse complement strand
ACCAGATCCCGGTCTGGTACGGGCCGGACCGCGACGACCCGGCCGGCGGCCCGCGGGAGTTCTGCGCCGCGACCGAGGCCGAGGCGTTCGACCTCGCGCGGGCGTATTACGGGCCCGGGACGGAGATCCGCTTCGGCGGCGAGGGAGAGGCGTGGGGCGGCACGCGCGAGGCCGAAGGCGACGGCGTGGCGCGCTTCGCCGAGGTCACGCTGGCGCGCGAGACCGACGTGCTCGACACATGGTTCTCCTCGGGGCTCTGGCCCATCGGCACGCTTGGCTGGCCCGAGGACACGCCGGAGCTTCGCCGCTATTTCCCGACAGACGTGCTCATCACCGGCTTCGACATCATCTTCTTCTGGGTCGCCCGGATGATGATGATGCAGTTCGCGGTGGTGGGAGAGCGCCCCTTCGACACCGTCTACGTCCACGCCCTCGTCCGCGACGAGAAGGGCAAGAAGATGTCGAAGTCGCTCGGCAACGTGCTCGACCCGCTGGAGCTCATCGAGGAATACGGCGCCGACGCGGTGCGCTTCACGCTCACCGCCATGGCGGCGATGGGCCGGGACCTGCGCCTCTCGAAGGAGCGGATCGCGGGCTACCGGAACTTCGGCACGAAGCTCTGGAACGCGGCGCGCTTCGCCGAGATGAACGGCG
>CAZPCU010000574.1:0-1564 GCA_964585075.1 uncultured Rhodobacterales bacterium | reverse complement strand
GATGAAGACCACCGGCAAGCTCGGCGACGTGATGAAGGAATCGATCGACGCGGCTTCGAGCTTCGTGCGCTCCATCGCGCCCGAGATCGGCGTGAAGCCGCCCCGCTTCGAGAAGTGGGACATCCACGTCCACGTGCCCGAGGGCGCCACGCCCAAGGACGGGCCGAGCGCGGGCATCGCGATGGTGACCTCCATCGTCTCGGTGCTGACGCAGATCCCGGTGCGCAAGGACATCGCCATGACCGGCGAGGTCACGCTCCGCGGCAACGTGCTGGCGATCGGCGGGCTCAAGGAGAAGCTTCTCGCCGCACTTCGCGGCGGCATCAAGACGGTGCTGATCCCCGAGGAGAACGAGAAGGACCTGGCCGAGATCCCCGACAACGTGAAGGAGGGGCTGGAGATCATCCCCGTCTCGAACGTGAAGGAGGTGCTGAAGCACGCGCTCGTCCGGGAACCCGAGCCCGTGGACTGGGACGAGGCGGCCGAGGAGGCGGCGGCGGCGGAAGCCGCGCGCAACGCCGAGGCGGCCGGCGCCGTGGCGCACTGACGCACGAATGACACCCGGAAACGGAAGGGCGCCCCCTCGGGCGCCCTTCTTCGTCTCGGGAACCTCGCCGGCCGGGACCGGGCCACAGGGACCGGGCATGGACCGGGCGGCGCGAAAACCGCGGCCTCGCCCGGCCGCCCGCGTCACCCTGCTCGCCCGCGCCGCCGTGTGGTCACTGTCGCGGCGGGTCAAGTCTCCGGTGCAGGCGACATCGGGGGAAGCCGTCCACGGTCTTGGTCCCTGCGCGATGCGGCTGCTATGGTGGCGTCGTGGAAGAAGAGCGTGGCGCGCGGGTCATCGTTCGACGGCGGCGCCCGCCTGCGGATCGAGGGGGCAGAGCGCGGATGGGGAAGAAATCGACAAGGTCGAAAGGGACGGAGGGGCCGGGCGAAGGCGCGGTCCGCAAGGCGACCCGCTCCACCACGAGGACAGCGGTCAAGCCGGGGCTGCACGCCGCGGCGGCCAAGCCCGGCCCGGTTGCCGCGGAAGCTCCGCCCGCGGCGGAGAGCCCCGTGCCGGAGGAGACGCGCAGCTCCGAGGCGGGCGCGCTCAGGAAGCCGGAGCTGCTCGAGGCCGTCATCCTGCGCTCCGGGGTCAGGAAACGCGAGGCCAAGCCTGTCGTCGAGGCGCTGCTCGCCGTGCTGGGCGAGGCGGTGGCCGCGGGGCGAGACCTCAATCTCGAGCCCTTCGGCAAACTGAGGATAAACCGCAGCCAGACGGGCGAGAACGGCCGGGTCACGGTGGCGCGGCTGCGCCAGAAGGACGGAGCGGGGAAAGCAGGCGGCGCGGACACTTGATGCCTGAGGCCGTCTCCGTCTGACGAAGGATGGCTTGCCCATCGGGTCGCGCGGGCCCCGGCGCTCCGGATTTCCGCCTCTGCCCGCAGACCGGTGCTGCGCAAGCGCGGCGGCGCGGAAAACCCTCTTGCACGGCCCGCCTCCCGTGGCTATGAGAGCCGCCCAAGGGTGATTAGCTCAGTGGTAGAGCGCTTCGTTCACATCGAAGATGTCGGGAGTT
>CAZPCU010000573.1:0-1585 GCA_964585075.1 uncultured Rhodobacterales bacterium | reverse complement strand
CTGCGCCGCGACGGGCCTTGCCGTGCGACAGGATCGGTCGCCGATGTAATCGCCTTCTCTAAAGCGGCCGCTGCCGTCAACCCCGAAACGGTTTTTCGTGGTGTAGCCACTACTGAGCTTCAGGCTTCTCTACGTGGTCGCTCTTGGCGCCGACAAGATGTAATCGGAGCGCGCAGCCTGTTCATCTCCCACGCGGGGTCGGTATTACCTTGGGCACTACCGCCTCAGGCGACTGTCTTGGTCTGCGCGACCGAACTCAGTAACGGCTTTGCCGCGCTTCCCTGTTTACCCCGATTTCCGCACTGTCGGGTTCAGTGGAACTCGATGAGGCCTGTCCCTTTGTCAGGTGGCCTCGGGAAAGGCCTCAAAATGTTCGCCTTCTTTCCATAACCGCCACAGTAGGATCGCCAGCTTGCGAGCCACGGCGACCTTCGCCTTGGCGCTACCTTTGCGTTTCTCCAGGGCCTGCCCCCAGCGCTTCAGCGCGCAGTCCTGGCCCTTGGTCAGTAAAACATGCGCCCCTTCCACCAGATGCCAGCGTAGGGGATGGTCGCCTTCTTTAGTGATCCGACCCCGGTGCGCCATCTCTCCCGACTGGTTGATGCTCGGTGCCAGCCCCAGATAGTCCGCCACCTCCTCGCCACATCCAAAGCGATGCGGGTCGTCGATGGTGGCCCGATACAGCACGCTGATCATCGGCCCGATCCCCGGGACACTCTGCAGCCTCTGGGTGACCTCATCAGTCTGGCTACGTGCTTCGATCTCCCGGGTCAGTCGCTTCTCTTCCTCGATCGCGTGGCGTCGCAGGGTCAGCAAACTCGCCATCGCCGGAATCAGCCCCGGCACTTCCTGTTCCACCAACTCACGAACCGCTTGCTCAAAGGCCCCTTCACTGACTTTACCCAAACGCAATCCCTGGGCGCGGAGCAGGCCGCGTATCGTGTTGGTATGGGCATGGCGCGCCTTGACCACGCTCCGGCGAGTTTGGCTCAAACTTCGCAGTTCCCGAGCTTGCGGACTCTTGCGGTGCACGGCACTGTACCAACCGCTGCGACCGATCTCCGCCAGGGTCCGCGCATCACGCCGGTCAGTCTTCTTCTTCGCCTTCATCAACTGCTTGGCCAGCCGCGCATCAACGACCACCGCCTCATGGCCCTGTTCCTCGATGAGCCGGGCCGCCATCTCCGCCAGCGGACTCGCCTCCACGATCACCTTGAGCGATCCCAAACCGCTCAGCGCTGTGGCAAAATCCCCGGTCTCGGTCGGGACCTCGACCTCTCGCAACACGGCACCCTGAGCATCCATAATGCAAATGCAGCTTGATTTACTGGCCAGATCAATACCACAGTAGTTCATGTCAGCCCCCTTCTGGTTTAAGGCGCCTTCGGCGACCTTGTGGTTTAACATTTCAACCAGTTTGGGGGCTGACCTTCCTCAGTGCCAGACCAGGCCACCGCCGCTTTATTACATCTCCCACAAGGTCCTTCTGGCCAGTATCTAGCAACTAGTATCTAGTAACTAGCATCTGGATTGTAGGAGGGGCTTGCAGCCGCGACATGTCGAATTCTGGCACAGTCGCCGACGA
>CAZPCU010000572.1:0-1590 GCA_964585075.1 uncultured Rhodobacterales bacterium | reverse complement strand
GGCCATCGGCATCGGCCACGACGTGACGCGGTACTACCACCGCGCGGTGACGATCACGGATGTGGAGCAGCTCGCCGGGGCGATGACCGAGCAGCTCGCCAGCCTCTTCGACAGCGATCCGCGCGCCCGCGCCCGGATGGTCGGGATCCGCAAGGCGAGCTGATCGTAGGGTGCGTGCTGGCACGCACCGTGCCCCGAGGATTGCGTCAGATGGGTGCGTGCCGAGCACGCACCCTACGGCGCTTTGGCAACGACCCCCGCGCCCGGGCGCGTCTCATGGGGATCAGGAAGGCGTCCTGAGCCGCGCGCGGCGCCGCTTGCATCCGCCGCGCGGATGGCCAAAGTTGCCGCCGACGAGAGCGGAGGGGCAGATGCTTCAGTCATTCAAGGCGATGTCGCGGCCCGACCAGGGGCCGCCGCGCCTCGCGCGGCTGCGCGAGGAGATGGCGCGCGAGGGGCTCGACGGCTTCTGGGTGCCGCGCGCGGACGCGCATCAGGGCGAATACGTGGCACCCCGGGACGAGCGGCTGGCCTGGCTTACCGGCTTCACGGGCTCGGCGGGCTTCGCGATCGTCCTGCCCTCGGTGGCGGGCGTCTTCGTGGACGGGCGCTACCGGGTGCAGGTCAAGGCGCAGGTGGCGGAAGAGTTCACGCCGGTGGACTGGCCCGAGACGAAGCCGTCCGACTGGCTTCGCGAAAAGCTCCCCAACGGCGGCGTGGTCGGGCTCGACCCGTGGCTGCACACCGTCGAGCAGGCCGAGAAGCTGGAGGACGCGCTGGAGGGCAGCGGCGTGAGCCTGCGCGAGACGGCGAATCTCGTGGACCGTATCTGGCAGGACCAGCCCGCCCCCCCCATGGCCAAGGCCAGGTCCCACCCGCTCGAGTTCGCCGGCGAGAGCGCGGCGGAAAAGCGCGCGCGGCTCGGCCGCGAGCTCCGCGAGGCGGGGCATCGCGCCGCCGTCCTCACGCTTCCCGACTCGATCTGCTGGCTGCTGAACATCCGCGGCGCCGACGTCCCCCGCGTGCCGGTGGCGCACGGCTTCGCCATCCTCCATGACGACGGGCGGTTGGAGCTCTTCATGGCCGAGGCGAAGCTCTCCGGCCTCGCCGACCATCTCGGCGGCGAGGTCTCGGTTCACGCGCCCGAAGACTTCGCCGCGGCGCTGGCCCGCCTGGAGGGGCCGGTGCGGATCGACCCCTCGAGCGCGCCGCTCGCCGTTCTCCGCGCGCTCGAGGGGGCGGGCGTCGCCGTGAAGCGCGGCCCCGATCCCTGCCTGCGGCCCAAGGCCTGCAAGAACGCCGCCGAGATCCGCGGCGCCGGAGAGGCCCATCTGAGGGACGGTGCCGCGGTCTGCGAGTTCCTCGCCTGGCTTCACGAGCAGCCCGCGGGAAGCCTCACGGAAATCGACGCGGTGAAGAAGCTCGAGGACTGCCGCCGCGCCACCGGCAGGCTCGAGGACATCTCCTTCGACACGATCTCCTGCGCGGGGCCGCACGGCGCGATCATGCATTACCGCGTGACGGAAGAGACGAACCGCCGGCTGGAGGCGGGCGAGCTCTATCTCGTGGACAGCGGCGGGCAGTATCTCG
>CAZPCU010000571.1:0-1591 GCA_964585075.1 uncultured Rhodobacterales bacterium | reverse complement strand
ACCAGCGTCTCGTAGCCCACCTGCTCGCCGAAGCCGCAGACCATCGCCGCGACCTGCGTGTCGAAGAGCGGCGCCGGGATCACGCCGGCGTCCACGTAGAAGATCTCCAGATCCTGCCGCGCCGCGTGGAAGACCTTCACCGTGCTCTCGTGGCGAAAGAGCTCATAGAGCGGCGCGAGGTCGATCTCGCCCGCGATGGGGTCCACCAGCACGGCGTCGGCGTCATCCTCGCCGGGCATCGCGAGCTGGAGGAGGCAGAGCCTGGAGTAATAGGTGCGCTCGCGCAGGAACTCCGTGTCCACGGTGACATAGGGCCGCGCCATCGCCTTTCGGCAGAAGTCGGCCAGGTCCTCGGTGGTGGTCAATGTGCGCATGAAACCCTGTCGTCTGCGACCGTCACTCGTGCCCTGCCCTGCCGCCCGGGCAGGCGCCCGCTTCTCCTAAGCCATCGCGCGGCAAAAGAAAAGCGGACCTCACGGCAGGCAGACCGGCGTCCTGTCGCCCGCGGCGAAGCGCCGGAGCACCGCCGGGTAGAGGATGTGCTCCGCCGCCAGCACCCGCGCGGCCAGCGTGTCGGGCGTGTCGTCCGGCTCGACCGGCACCCGCGCCTGGCCGAGGATCGGCCCGTCGTCGAGGGCGGGCGTGACCTCGTGCACGGTGCAGCCATGTTGCGCGTCGCCCGCGGCGAGGGCGCGCGCGTGGGTGTCGAGCCCGCGATACTTCGGCAGCAGCGAGGGATGGATATTGAGGATCCGGCCCTCCCAGCGGCGCACGAAGCCCGCCGTCAGCACCCGCATGAACCCCGCGAGACAGAGGATATCCGGGCGCGCGGCCGCGAGGGCGGCGTCGAGCGCGGCCTCGAAGCTCTCGCGGTCCGGGAAGGCGGTGTGATCCACCACCGCCGTGGGCACGCCGAGCGCCTGGGCCCGTGCGAGCCCGCCCGCGCCGGGGCGGTTGGAAAGAACGAGCACGGGCCGCGCGGGATGATCGCCCGTCATGCTCTCCACGAGGCGCACCATGTTGGAGCCGCCGCCCGAGACCAGGATGGCGACGCGCCGCGTCACCCGAGCGCGCCCTGGTAGGCGACTCCCTCGCGCGCCGTGATCCGGCCGATGCGGTGCACCGTCTCGCCCTCCGCCTCGAAGAGCGCGGCGAGCGCCTCGGCCCGCTCTGCGGCCGCGACGGCCACCATGCCGATCCCGCAGTTGAAGCTGCGCAGCATCTCCGCGCCGGCCACCCCGCCCTCGGCCATGATCCAGCCGAAGACCGGCGGCAGCGGCCAGGACGCGAGGTCGATCTCCGCGCCGAGCCCTTCTGGCAGGACACGCGGCAGGTTCTCGGTGAGCCCGCCGCCCGTGACATGGGCGAGCGCGGTGAGCCCGCCCGCGCGCAGCGCGGCGAGCGCCGGCGTCACGTAAAGCCGCGTGGGTCGGAGAAGCTCCGCGCCGAGCGAGCCCCCGCCCCAGGGGCAGGGCGCGTCCCAGCCGAGCCCCGCGCGCTCGGCAATGGCTTTTTCGAGCACCGGGGCTGAATCGGTGAACGCGCGATAGCCGAAGCCGGCGACCGCCTCATCGATGCGCGCCGCCAGTTT
>CAZPCU010000570.1:0-1614 GCA_964585075.1 uncultured Rhodobacterales bacterium | reverse complement strand
AAGGGGTAGCCGCGGATCGGCTGCGTCTGCTCCAGCGCGAGGTTGTCCCGCTCGCCCACCTGCTGCGAGGGATAGGCGACCTCGCCCCGGCCGTGGGGCAGCTTGAAGGTCTTGTCCTCCGGCAGGGGGAAGATGCTGGGCGTGGGCGCCGGATTGCCCTGCTCGTCCTCCAGAGGATAGCCTTCGCGCATGTTCTCGCGCTGGAGATAGACGACGAGGCCGGCGAAGAAGATGTAGAACAGCCAGAGGGAGAGACTGGCCAGGTCGAACTCTCCGAAGAACGTCTCAGTCATGGATCTTTCCTTTCAGGAGGCGCAGGGTCATGTCGGCATCTCGGCGAGCCCCATCCGGGCGGGCGCCGCTCCTTGGCCGACGGGTTTCACGGCGGTCTTCACCAGCGGCCCGAGAGCCACGAGCGTGACGAAGAGAAGACCGATCTCGAGGTGGTAGACGACGGAATAGCCGGTGGCCGGATCGGCGAGCGCCTCGCCCAGCCGCCCGGACAGCGCGGCGTGGTTCACCACGTCGCGGAGCCCCCCGCCGATGGCGATGGAGAGCCCGGCGGCGGTGGCCTGGGCCGCGCCCCAGGCGCCGAGCGCGAGGCCGCGGCCCGCGGCGCCTTCGGCGGGCATGGTCATCGCCGCGGTCAGGGTCGCCACCGCGAAGAGCCCGCCGCCGAAGCCGATGAGGGAGGCACCGGCGAAGAAGAGCGCGGCGGACCCGAGCGGCGCGGCGAAGATGACGACCGAGAAGGCCGCGATCCCCACCAGAACGCCCAGCCCCGCCATCCGGTAGGGATTGGACCCGCGCGCCAGCATCCGCGCCGCGAGCGCGAAGGAGAGAAGCGCGCCGCCGGCCCAGGTGGCGGTCAGAAGCGTCGTGGCAGAGACCGAAAGCCCCAGGATCTCGCCGCCGTAGGGCTCGAGCAGCACGTCCTGCATGTTGAAGGCCATCGTGCCCAGGAAGACGACGGCGAGAAGCCGGCCCGCCGTGCCGCCCCGGGCGAGATCGGCCCAGGCGTCGCGGAACCGCGGGCTCGGCGCCTCGCGCTCGGCGCGGCTCATGGGGCGCACCTTCTCCTGCTTCCAGAGCGCGACGAGGTTGAGAAGTATGCCGGCCAGCGCCACGCCCTGCACGACCCGGATCAGCGTGAAGGGCGCGAAGTCCCTGAGCAGCCAGCCGACGACGAGCGCCGACACGCCCATTCCCAGCAGATACATCACGTAAAGAAGCGCGACGACCCGGGGCCGCGTCTCCTCGGTCGCGCGGTCCGCGGCGAGCGCGAGCCCCGCCGTCTGGGTCATGTGCATGCCGAGGCCGGCCATCAGGAAGGCCAGCGCTGCGAGCACCTCTCCCGCCCAGGACGGTCCCACCGCCTGCTGGCCGCCGAGGACGAGGATGGCGAAGGGCATCACCGCGAGCCCGCCCATCTGCCAGAGCGAGCCGAACCAGAGATAGGGCACCCGCTTCCAGCCCAGCGCGCTCTTGTGGTTGTCGGAGCGGAAGCCGAGAAGCGCGCGGAAGGGCGCGATCAGCACCGGCAGCGCGATCATCGCCGCCACGATCAGCGCCGGAACGGACAGCTCCACGATCATCACGCGGTTCAGCGTGCCC
>CAZPCU010000569.1:450-1618 GCA_964585075.1 uncultured Rhodobacterales bacterium | reverse complement strand
GCGAGGATCGCGGCGTCGTGGGGCCAGTCCACGCCCGGGCGCGGCTGGATGTGGCGCTCCAGGTTGTCTGTGTGAAGCTCGACGAGCCCCGGTGCCACGAAGTCGCCCTCGCAGTCCACCGCGCCGGGCGGCACGGAGGCCCCGCTGTCGATCGCCGCGATCTCGCCGCCCGAGAGGCGCAGGCTTCCGCGCAACGTCTCGTCGGGCAGCACCAGGGTGGCGTTGGCGAGCACGGTCTCCTGTGTCATGACGCACCTCACGGGACGGACCGGACGGGACGGCGATGGGCTGGCGGCGCTACGCGATCTACTTCACGCCGGAAGGCGCGCTCGCCGAACGGGGCGCGGCCTGGCTCGGCTGGGATGCCGCGGCGGGGGCGGCACGGGCGCATCCGAGCCTCTCCGGCCTGCCTCGGCCGGTGGACGAGATCACCGCGCGGCCGCGGAAATACGGGGTCCACGCGACGCTGAAGCCGCCCTTCCGTCTGGCCGCGGGGCGCAGCGAGGCCGATCTCGACGCCGCGCTCGCCGCCTTCGCCGAAGGCCGTCCTGTCGTCCTCCTCCACGGGCTCGAGGTCGCGCGGCTCGGCCGTTTCCTCGCGCTTCGTCCCGTGGGGGAGACCGGGCGACTGGAGGCGCTCGCCGCTGCCGTGGTGGAGGTCTTCGACCCCTTCCGCGCGCCCCCCACCGAAGAGGAGATCGCGCGCCGCCGCGCCGCCCGCCTCACGCCGAGGCAGGAGGCGCTGCTGTCGCGCTGGGGGTATCCTTACGTGATGGAGGAGTTCCGCTTTCACATGACGCTGTCCGGGCCGCTCGCGCCGGATGAGCTGGAGCGGACGGCGGCGGTGCTCGCGGGGCATTTCGCACCGGTTCTTCCCGCGCCCTTCGTCGTGGACGGGGTGACGCTTCTCGGCGAGGACGAGAGGGGCCGCTTTCACCATCTGCATCGCTACGCCCTCACCGGGTAGAGCCGCGCGAGCGCGGCGTCGGCCGCCTGCCCGACGGGCCCGGAATTGTCGATCTCTACGGCCTCGATTCCGTCTGGAAGGCTTTGGTCGGCCCGTGCAAGCCGCGCGGCGATTTCGGCCTCCGACTCGCGCCCGCGCCCGGCAAGGCGCGCAGCCAGAACCTCGGGCGGCGCGTTGAGGCGCAGCACGACGAGCCCGGGA
>CAZPCU010000569.1:0-440 GCA_964585075.1 uncultured Rhodobacterales bacterium | reverse complement strand
CGTCGCGGCCTTCGGCGAGACAGGCGATCTCGGCCCGGGGGATTGCGTAGGCGAGCCCGTGGGCGCGCCAGGCCAGGGCGAACTCCCCGGCCGCCTCGCGGCGGGCGAACTCGGCCTCGCTCACCGGCTCGTGGCGTTCCGCGTCCCTGCCGGCCGGCCGCGTGATCACCCGCCGCACGGCATGGAGCCCGGCGCGCCGCGCGGCGAGCGCGGCGATGACCGTGTCCTTGCCGACGCCCGAGGGGCCGACCACCGCGACGAGCCGCCCGCTCATGCCGCCTCCGGCGCGAAGGCCGAGACGTCCACCTCCCGGCCGGCCACCTGCGCGCGCGCCTCGGCGTCGTGAAAGATTCCGATGATCGCGGCGCCCCGTGCCTTCGCCTCGACGATCATGGCCAGCACCACCGCGCGGTTCCTTGCGTCGAGGCTCGCCGTGGGTT
>CAZPCU010000568.1:0-1619 GCA_964585075.1 uncultured Rhodobacterales bacterium | reverse complement strand
GGCCATGGAGCTTCGCTATCACACGCCCCTCTCGCCGGAAGAGCAGATCGCCCACGGCCTGCCCGAGCCCTGGCCGCTCGCAATGGCCGACCGGGTGCGCTTCGGCGAGATCGACATGCTGCGCCACGTCAACAACGCCGCCTACATGGCGTGGTTCGAGACGATCCGCATCCGCTACTTCCAGGACTGGGGCCTCTCGCGCTACCGCGACGACGACCCGCGCATCGTGATCCGCAGGGCCGAGATCGACTATTTCGCCGAGATGGTGATGGACGAAAGCTACATCGTCACCGCGCGCTGCGGCAGCTTCCGGCGGACGAGCTTCACGCTCCTGAACGAGATCTGGGCGGGCGGCACGAAGCGCGCGGGCTTTTCCTGCGTGATCGTCACGCTGGAGCCCGACGGCTCGGCCAGGCGCGCGTTGCCGCAAGCGCTCATCGCCCGCTTCCGCGAGGTGGACGGCGCGCAGCCGGCGGGCTGAGCGCAGACGGCCCGCAAGACGGGCCGCTCAGCCCCGCCCCTGCCCCGTCAGGTAGTCCAGGAGCTGGCGGGTGGAGCCGTCCTTGCCTTCCGCGCTCTCCCGCCCCTCGAGCACCGGACCGAGCGCCGTGGCGAGTTCCTTGCCGAGCTCCACGCCCCACTGGTCGAAGGAGTTGAGGCCGAGGATCACGCCCTCGGCGAAGACCCGGTGCTCGTAGAGCGCGAGGATGCGCCCCAGCATCTCCGGGGTGAGCTTCGGGTAGGCCAGCGTCACCGAGGGCCGGTTCCCGGGAAAGACCCGGTGGCGCGCCTGCCGCTCGAGCTCGTCCCCCTCGAAGCGATCCGCGAGCCGCGCCCGCGCCTCCGCCAGCGTCCGGCCGCGCATCAGCGCCTCGGACTGGGCGAGGCAGTTGGCCACGATCAGCCGGTGGTGATGGGCGAGCGCGGGTTCGTGCCCCTCGGCCGCCAGCAGGAACTCGCAGGGCACGACCTCGGTGCCCTGGTGGACGGACTGCATGAAGGCGTGTTGCCCGTTGGTGCCGGGCTCGCCCCAGATCACGGGGCCCGCGGGGCGCGCAAGGTCCGATCCGTCCATCGCCACCCGCTTGCCGTTCGACTCCATCTCGAGCTGCTGGAGATAGGCGGGCAGCCGGGCCAGACGCTCGTCGTAGGGCAGCACGGCGCGGGTCGCGTGCCCGCAGGCCTGCGCGTGCCATATCCCGGTGAGCGCCAGCAGAAGCGGCATGTTCGCCCCGGGCGCGGCCTCCAGGAAATGGCGGTCCATCCAGCGCGCGCCCGCCAGGAACTCCCGGAACCGCGCGGCTCCGATGGCGATCATCAGGCTGAGCCCGATGGGCCCCCAGACGGAATACCGCCCGCCCACCCAGTCGGCGAAGGGGAAGACGCGCGCCTCGGGGATGCCGAAGGCGGCCGTGCGCGCCATCGCGGTGGAGAGCGCGGCGAACTGCGCCGCCGGATCGGCGACCGCCTCGGCCATCCAGGCGCGCGCCGTCTCGGCATTGGTCATGGTCTCGACGGTGGTGAAGGTCTTGGAGGCCACGATGACGAGCGTGCGCGCCGGGTCGAGCGGCGCGAGCGTGTCGGCGATGTCCGCCCCGTCCACGTTGGAGACGAAATGG
>CAZPCU010000567.1:0-1622 GCA_964585075.1 uncultured Rhodobacterales bacterium | reverse complement strand
AGCAGGTGACCGTTCTGGTGGAGCTGAAGGCCCGCTTCGATGAAGCTCGGAATGTTGTCTGGGCCCGACGTCTGGAGGATGCCGGCTGCCACGTGATCTACGGGATCGCCGGTCTCAAGACACACGCCAAGGCGCTGCTGATTGTCCGGCGAGAGAACGGCCGGATCCGCCGGTACGTGCACCTCGGCACGGGCAACTATAACGACAAGACGGCGATGCTCTACTCGGATGTGGGCTTGATGACCTGCGACCACGACATCGTTACCGATGTCGCCGCGCTCTTTAACCTGCTGACCGGGTTCTCCGAGGCGGTCGGCTGGTCGAAGCTCGTGATCGCCCCGACGCACCTGCGTCGACGACTGGTCGAGCTGATCGACCGGGAGATCGGCACCTCAACGCAGGAGCAGCCCGGCCTGATCATGGCCAAGATGAACTCCCTGCAGGACCCCGGCATCTGCAAGGCCCTGTACCGTGCCAGCCGCGCCGGGGTGCGTGTCCTGCTGAATGTGCGCGGGATCTGCTGCTTGCGCCCCGGCGTGAAGAAGATCTCGGAGAATATCGAAGTACGGTCCATCGTGGACCGCTGTCTCGAACACGCTCGTATCTTCTACTTCCAGAATGGCGGGCACGAGGAAGTCTACCTGAGCAGCGCCGATTGCATGGGACGCAACCTGGACAAGCGGCTGGAGACGTTCTTCCCCGTAAGTGCTTCGCCGCTGCGCCGCCGACTGATCCGGATGGTCGAGACGTGCCTGGCCGACAACGTTCAGTCGTGGCAACTGCTTCCGGATGGCACCTGGGAGAGGCTGTCTCCCCCAAGCCCCGGAGAGAAGGCGCGGGCACAGGAGACTCTCTACAAGGAAGCGGTGCAGGCGGCCAGCGACGCCCGCGGGCGTGAGAAGAGGTTCAGGCCGTTGACGCGCCCGCAAGATGGAACGGCGATCTGAGGGATCTGCCCGGAATCAACGGATCTTCTTCGGCTTGCAGAGGCGTCCCTTCTTCTTGTGCATCGCCCCGCACTTGCTGCAGCGGTAGTTGCCCGGCTTATCGGGGGCCTTCTTCTTGCCTTTCAAACAGCCCATGCGCTGAAACTCCTTTCGACCGGTCGCCATGATGCATCATAGGCAGGACGACTCCGCAGCAGGCGAGCCGAAGTCAACCGGGCATTCGAGGGCACGGGCCAGCAGATCGAGATACTCCTCGCGCGGCACGTCAAAGGCCCCATACCGGCACAGATTCGGCGTGGTCCACTGTACGTCGCAAAGCAGAAACCCCCGGGTCCGGAGATGTTCCACCAGATGCACCAGAGCGACCTTGCCGGCATCCGGCTCGACGCCGCTGCCCCCGGCGCTCCGGTGGAGATCGCCAAGACGCTCCTCCGCCTCGATGCCGCCGCCGGCTCGGGCCACCGCCGCGGCATCGTGGTGCCCTCCGGCGCCGCAGCCGAGCTGCATGTCTCGAGCACCATGCTCTGGGATCTCGGTGCGGGCGACGGCATCCTCGTCGAGGACGCCTCCACAGCCGTCCACATCGCCAACGCGACCATCGTCGGCGGCGCCCACGGCGTTCGCCACCTCGGCGTCGATGGCGTGCCGGGCGTAGAAGGCCGCGACGCGGTCGAG
>CAZPCU010000566.1:0-1624 GCA_964585075.1 uncultured Rhodobacterales bacterium | reverse complement strand
TGCACGATGATCGAGGCCGAGATGTAGGGCATGATGCCGAGCGCGAAGATGCCCATGCGCCCGAGGGCGCCGCCGGTGAACATGGACAGCATGCCGCCGATGCCCGTGGAGGCCTGTTCCATGAAGTCGCGGAGCGCCTGCCCGTCGATTCCGGGCACCGGGATGTAGGTGCCGAGGCGGTAGACGATCAGCAGCCCGAGCGTGAAGAAGATGCGCTGGCGCAGTTCGGTGGCCTTGGCCAGGGCACCCCAGCTGGTGTTGGCGGCCATCTGTTCGGCGGCGGAAACCATGCGGATCCCCATGTCAGGGCACCGCCGCCCGGAGCGTTTTCCAGCTCGGGCGGCGGTACGGAAAACTGCGGGTTATGTAATGGGCGCCGACAAGCGCCACAACCCGTTATTCGGTCGCGGCGGGTGCCGTCAACGTGACCGAGCCGCCCGCGCCCTCCACGGCGGACACGGCGGACTTCGAGGCGCCCGTCACCTGGAGCTCGAGCTTCGCGGTGATCTCGCCCTTGGCCAGGACGCGGACGCCGTCGAGCTTGCGCCGCACGAGCCCGGATGCCACGAGCGCGTCCTCGGTCACCGGCTGGGCCGGATCGATCTTGCCGGCGTCCACGAATTTCTGGATCGCGCCGAGATTGACCACCGCGTAGCTCTTGCGGTTGGGCGAGGTGAAACCGCGCTTCGGCAGGCGCTGGTAGATCGGCATCTGCCCGCCCTCGAAGCCCTTGATGGCCACGCCCGACCGGGACTTCTGGCCCTTGATGCCGCGCCCGGCGGTCTTGCCCTTGCCGGAACCCGGCCCGCGCCCGACGCGCTTCTTGCGGCGCAGGGCGCCGGGATTGTCGCGAAGTTCGTTGAGTTTCATGTCGCTTCTCCTCGGCCGGAACACCTCCCCGAAGCGATGCGGGAGGGACGCGGCGTTTCTCGGTGTCTCCGCCCGGCCGCATCCGGCACGGGCAAGGGTCTTGCAAGACGCATGGCCAGGGCCCTTCGAGGGGCCCTGGCCGCGAGCGGCCTCAGCCGCGTTCTTCCACGATCTCCACGAGATGCGGGATCTTGGCGATCATGCCGCGCACGGAGGGCGTGTCCTCCAGTTCCCGCGTCTTGTGCATCTTGTTGAGCCCGAGGCCGATCAGCGTCTGGCGCTGGATGGCCGGGCGGCGGATGGGCGAGCCCACCTGCTTGACGACGATGGTCTTGGCCATGGTCCTGTCTCCTTACGCCTCGGCGGTCTCGGTCGCCTCGGCCCTGGGCTGCTCCTCCTTGTGGAGGATGTCGGCCACCTTCTTGCCGCGGCGCTGGGCCACCATGCGCGGGATCTGCTGCTTCTGCAGGCCGTCCATGGTGGCGCGGATCATGTTGTAGGGGTTCTGCGAGCCGTTCGACTTCGCGACCACGTCCTGAACGCCGAGCATCTCGAAGACCGCGCGGACGGGGCCGCCGGCGATGATGCCCGTGCCCTGCGGGGCGGAGCGCATGATGATCTTGCCCGCGCCCCAGCGACCTTCCTGGTCGTGATGCAGCGTGCGGCCCTCGCGGAGCGGCACCCGGATGAGCCGGCGCTTGGCCTGCTCGGTCGCCTTGCGGATCGCCTCGGGGACCTCCTTGGCCTTGCCCTT
>CAZPCU010000565.1:0-1625 GCA_964585075.1 uncultured Rhodobacterales bacterium | reverse complement strand
GCCTCGCCCGGTGCGAGCCAGCGCCCCGGGCCGCCGCCCCAGGCGTTGCGCAGGCTCTCCACCAGCGCGGTCTCGAGGGAGGGGCGGGCGGGATCGGTCAGAAGCGTGACGGTGTGCATGGAGACGGGAGTTTCCTATCGTGGTCGCGCCGCGCGACGACGCGACGCTTTCGCGCGCTCTAGCGACATTTTCCGTCTTGTGGAAGGCACGGAACGGCCCTAACCCCGTCCGCGGGACACCCCTCCCCAACGAGGGGCGCATATCTGGAAGGGTATCGACATGACGGCTCCGACCAAACCGGCGACGCGGCCGGACAATCCGCGTTTTTCCTCCGGCCCCTGCGCCAAACCTCCCGTTTTCAGCCTGGACAAGCTCTCCGGCGCGCCGCTCGGCCGCTCGCACCGCGCCGCGGTGGGCAAGGAGAAGCTCAGGGCCGCGATCGACGGCACCCGGGAGATCCTCGGCGTGCCCGAGGATTACCGCATCGGGATCGTGCCGGCCTCCGACACCGGCGCGGTGGAGATGGCGATGTGGTCGCTTCTGGGCGCGCGCAAGACCGAGATGCTGGCCTGGGAAAGCTTCGGCGCGGGCTGGGTGACGGACGCCGTCAAGCAGCTCAAGCTCGACGCCACGCTGCGCGAGGCGCCCTACGGCGAGATCGTGGATTTCGCCGAGGTCGATTTCGACGCCGACGTGGTGTTCACCTGGAACGGGACGACTTCCGGCGTTCGCGTGCCCGACGGCGAAGCGATTCCCGCGGACCGGGCCGGGCTGACCATCTGCGACGCGACCTCCGCCGCCTTCGCGCAGGACTTGCCTTGGGACAAGCTCGACGTCGTCACCTTCTCCTGGCAGAAGGTCATGGGCGGCGAGGCGGCGCACGGGATGCTCATCCTCTCGCCCCGCGCGGTGGAGCGGCTGGAAAGCTACACGCCGCCCTGGCCGCTGCCGAAGATCTTCCGCCTGACCAAGGGCGGCAAGCTCAACGAGGGCCTCTTCAAGGGCGAGACCATCAACACCCCCTCGATGCTCGCGGTGGAGGACTACCTTCTCGCGCTCGACTGGGCGCGCGAGATCGGCGGGCTCGAGGGGCTGAAGGCCAGGGCCGACGCCAACGCGAAGGCCGTCTGGGAGTTCTGCGAGGCGCGCGACTGGATCGACAACCTCGCGAGGGATCCGGCCACGCGCTCGAACACCTCGGTCTGCCTGAAGCTCACCGACGGGCGGATCGAGGACGGCGCCGCCTTCGCCAAGGCGGTGGCCAGGCGGCTGGAGGCCGAGGGCGCGGCGCTCGACGTGGGCGCCTACCGCGACGCGCCGCCGGGGCTGCGCATCTGGTGCGGCGCGACGGTGGAGCTTTCCGACATCGAGGCGATGCTGCCCTGGCTCGACTGGGCGTTCGAGGCCCAGATCGCCGAACAGGCGCAGGCCGCGTGATCCCGAGGGTGCGTGCCGAGCACGCACCCTACCCCCGACCTTCCGCGGGCGCTCCGGGCGACGCGCCCCGCCTTGCAACCCAACCGTAGGGTGCGTGCTCGGCACGCACCGCTCTTCAAGGAAAACCCGAATGGCTCCCAAGGTTCTCGTTTCCGACAAGCTGTCGGACACCGCCGTCCAGATCTTCC
>CAZPCU010000564.1:0-1628 GCA_964585075.1 uncultured Rhodobacterales bacterium | reverse complement strand
CGTCGGAGATCCGCGCCGCCATCTCGCGGTATTTCGCGGCCTTCTCGGACTCCGTGAAGCCCAGCGTCCACTGGTGCACCTGGTGGACGTCGGCATAGCCGCCGGTGGAGAAGGCGCGCAGAAGGTTCAGCGTGGCGGCGGCCTGGGTGTAGGCCTCGAGCATCTTGCCCGGGTCCGGCACGCGCGCCTCGGGGGTGAAGGCGAGATCGTTCACGATGTCGCCGCGGTAGGACGGCAGCTCCACCCCGTCCTGCACCTCGACCGGCGAGGAGCGCGGCTTGGCGAACTGGCCCGCCATGCGGCCGACCTTCACCACCGGCACGCGGGCCGCGTAGGTGAGCACGACCGCCATCTGCAGCATCACCTTGAAGGTGTCGCGGATCAGATCGGCGCTGAACTGCTCGAAGCTCTCGGCGCAGTCGCCGCCCTGGAGCAGGAAGGCCTCGCCGCGGGCCGCGGCGCCGAGCTGGGTCTTGAGCCGGCGCGCCTCTCCGGCGAAGACGAGCGGCGGATACTTCGAGAGCTGCGCCTCCACCGCGGCCAGCGCCTCGGGGTCGGTGTAGTCGGGCATCTGCACCCGGGGCTTCTCGCGCCAGCCGGATTTCTGCCAGTCGGCCATCGTCTCTCTCCGCGTCGCTTGCATCGCAGGGTGGAATACTTACATGCCCCGGCATCCGGTGGCCAGTGACGAAATCCCCCGCGCGTCTCTTGACGCAAGGCGCGGAACAGGTCCAAGTGAGCCGACCGGAAACGACACGATTTGTCGCGCACGCCAACCCGCCGTAACGCCGTGATGGAACAGCCCCGCCAGACAGTCGCGCTCGACACCGTCCCGGCCAAGCCGCGGCGGTTCGTGTTCGTGCCGCTCGAGAACTTCTCGCTGCACTGCTTCTCCTCGGCGGTGGACTGCCTGCGCATCGCGAACAGGATGGCCAACCGTCCGCTCTACACCTGGAAGGTGATCGGCGAGGGCGGCGATACCGTCAGCTGCTCGGCCGGCATCGCCTTCAAGCTCGAGGGCGATCTGGACGAACTATCGCGCGACGACACGGTGATGATCTGCGGCGGGCTCGACGTGCGCAAGGCGACGACGAAGCGGCTGCTCAACTGGCTCCGCCGGGAGGCGCGCAAGGGCATTCCCGTGGGCGGGCTCTGCACCGCGAGCTACACGCTGGCGACCGCCGGGCTTCTCGACGGCAAGCGCGCCACCATCCACTGGGAGAACCAGGACAGCTTCGCCGAGGAGTTCGACGAGGTGACGCTGACGAAGTCGATCTTCGTGATCGACGGCAACCGCATGACCACGGCCGGCGGCACGGCGTCCATCGACCTCATGCTGAAGCTCGTCGCCGACGACCACGGCGAGGAACTGGCCAACGCGGTGGCCGACCAGCTCATCTATTCCTCGATCCGCACCGACCAGGACACCCCGCGCCTCTCGATCCCGACGCGGATCGGGGTGCGCCACCCCAAGCTCAGCCAGGTCATCCAGATGATGGAGGCCAACATCGAGGAGCCGATCAGCCCGGCGCTGCTGGCCAAGGAGGTGGGCATGTCCACCCGCCAGCTCGAGCGGCTGTTCCGGCGCTACCTCAACCGCTCGCCCAAGCGCTACTACATGGAGCTCC
>CAZPCU010000563.1:0-1631 GCA_964585075.1 uncultured Rhodobacterales bacterium | reverse complement strand
ACCCGCGACATCGCCCGCCTGCTGCGCGTGAGCTTCGAGGAGGCCGAGAAGCTCAAGTGCCGCTACGGCCGGGCGATCCCGCGTGCGGCCGACAGCGAGGAGCGCGTCCAGGTTCAGCTTGCCAACGGCGACCAGTCCGAGGAGGTCCCGTTGAGCCTGATCGCGGAGATCATCGAGCCGCGCCTTGAGGAGGTATTCTCGCTCGTGCGCGGCAACATCAAGCGCGCCGGCATCTACGAGCATGCCAGCGCGGGCGTGGTGCTGTCAGGTGGCGGGGCGAAGCTCCCCGAAACGGCGACACTCGCCTCACGGGTCCTCGATGACCTCCCGGCGCGCGTGGGCAGCCCCCGCGGAATCCTGGGCCTCGTGGACGCGGTCGCCAGCCCCATCTACGCCACCGGGGTGGGGCTGGCGCTGCTTGCGGGCAGAGAGGACGCCGACGCCACCAGGGAGGACGAGACCCCGCAGAGCCTGGTCGATCGCGTCAAACAGTGGTGGGAGCGGCTGCTGCCGCGCGCGTAGCTTCCTGCGAATCTCCTGTCGGCCCTTCGAAACATTTCTCCGTCCGCCGTGTCTAACTGTTCTGCGTGGGGATGCATGAAGACCTGCACCGAAGCCCGTCCCCGCCCGTTTCTTGACCCGACCAACTACCCATGCACCGCCGTGTGTGACAGGGAGATGCCTGTCCGTGCGTCCCGAAATGAACGACATCAGCAACATGCTTGGTGCGGTCGAGCGCCGCAAGGCGCCGACGGGGCTTCGTGAGAGAATCATCGCCGCCTGCGGCGAGGCCGAACCGGTCGAGGCCATCGGTTGCGACGAGTGCCTCGATCTTGCCTCCACGTACCTCGACGATGAACTCGCTTCGCCCACGCGCGAGGCCTTTGAAGCACACGTCTTCGCCTGTGAAGCGTGTTACGTCGCCTTCAAGCAGATGGAGCGCACCGCAAAGGTCCTGCGCAGCGTGCCCGCCGCGCCGGCGCCCGATGATCTTCACGAGCGCATCACCGCGGCCGTGGCGCGCGAGGCGGGCACTCAATCCGCCTTCACCTGGCGGCGCGCCGCACAGGTCCTCGGTGGACTCGCCGCGGCCGCTGCTCTGCTGGCGGCGATCTTCATCCCGCGAGATGCCGACGCGCCTGACGCGACCGCGCCGATGATCGCCGAGAGCCCCGCTGAGATCGCGACCGACGTGACGCCCGAGCCCGTGACCGATCCGGTCGAGCCCGGGGAGGCCGCCGAGGATGCGTCAGAGCCGGCTGAGGAGTCCGAGGCGGTTCGCGACGACACGCCGGAGACCTCGAGGATGGTCGCGCGCACGACGCCGAGGACGAGGCTCACCAGCCCCGCGCGAAGCGTCGCGACGTCCCCGTCGCATGAGCCCCAGCGATCCGCCGTGACGCCGGATGCCGCCCGAACAGAGAGCGTCGCGCCCCGGCCCGAGCCGGCCGCCGACAGCGAGCGCGAGGAGACGCAGCCGCGCTCCACGCGCACTGAGCGCCCGGAGCCGCGAAGCCCCGAGCGCGCCGGGACCGACACGCCTCCGCGGACTGCGCCGAGCACGCCCGCTCCGCGATCCGTGCCCGAGCCGATCACCAGGGTCGTGCCGCCCAGTTGCTTGCGCCCCCGAC
>CAZPCU010000562.1:836-1633 GCA_964585075.1 uncultured Rhodobacterales bacterium | reverse complement strand
TCGTCGTCACCGGTTCCATCGCCGAGATGATCGGCGGGGGCGTGACGCCGCAGGGCACCACGATACAGCGCTTCCTGCCGCGCACCATCGACGAGGACCAGTGGGAATCGGCCGACCGGGCGATGACATGGATCTTCACCGAGTTCGGCATGACGAAGGGCCGGATGCCGCCCGAGAAGAAACGGCCCGAAGGCGCGAAACCGCGGGTCAACATCCTCGGGCCGATGTACGGCGTCTTCAACATGCCCTCCGATCTTGCCGAGATCCGGCGGCTGATCGAAGGCATCGGGGCCGAGGTCAACATGGTGATGCCGCTGGGCAGCCACCTGGCCGAGATGCGCGATCTCGTGAACGCCGACGTGAACGTGGTGATGTACCGCGAGTTCGGCCGCGGCCTCGCCGAGGTGCTGGGCAAGCCCTATCTTCAGGCGCCGATCGGGGTGGAGAGCACCACCAAGTTCCTGCGCAAGCTGGGCGAGCTCACCGGCCTCGATCCCGAGCCCTTCATCGAGACGGAGAAGCACTCGACCATCAAGCCGGTCTGGGATCTCTGGCGCTCGGTCACGCAGGATTTCTTCGCCACGGCGAGCTTCGCGGTGGTGGCGAACGAGACCTATGCCCGCGGCATCCGCCATTACCTCGAGCACGACCTTGGCCTGCCCTGCGCCTTCGCGGTGGCCCGCGTCGCGGGGCGCAAGACCAACAACGAGGAGGTCCGCGCGCTGATGGGGCGCGAGCGGCCGCTCATCGTGCTGGGCTCGATCAACGAGAAGATGTATCTCGCCGAACTCAAGCAG
>CAZPCU010000562.1:0-826 GCA_964585075.1 uncultured Rhodobacterales bacterium | reverse complement strand
GCCGCAGCCCGCCTTCATCCCGGCAAGCTTCCCGGGCGCCGCCATCCGGCGGGCCACGGGCACGCCGATGATGGGCTACGCCGGCGCGACCTACCTGCTGCAGGAGGTCTGCAACGGGCTCTTCGACGCGCTCTTCCACATCCTGCCGCTCGGCACGGAGATGGACGCGGCCGAGGCCACGCCGACCCGCCTGCGGCGCGACTTCCCGTGGGACGAGGACGCGCAGGCCGAGCTCGACCGCATCGTGGCCACCCACCCCGTTCTCACCCGCATCTCGGCGGCGAAGACGCTGCGGGACGCAGCCGAGCGCGCCGCGCTCGCGCAGGGCGCCGAGCGCGTGGCGCTCGACACCGTCAGGGCCTTGTCGCCGGCCTCACAACGCGACGCACAGGAGGGCTGACCAAATGGCAGACATCACCTCGAACCCCCCGCCACGGAGCCGTTGCGGCCGCCGCCGCGGGGCGGAGTTCCAGTTCTACTTCGCGCTCATCTTCGTGGCGGCGATCCCCTTCGCCTCCGCCGCATGGGTGCGCGACGTGATCCGGCACCGCTCTCTCAACATGCACGGGCCGCTCGCGCGGGCCTGGGCCGAGGCGGACCGGATCACGCCCCTGATCTTCTCGGCCTGAGCATGGCGCTCGGGCCGGGAGCAAGCCCTGCCCGCCTTCCGGGGCGGACAGAACCCGGCGGGGCCCCTGGGCCCCAAAGGACCCGGCCGCGGGGTTCGCGGCGTCAGTCTAACGTTCCGGAGGAAAGTTCATGGCTGATAACTCCGACCTGTCCTTCACAGGTCTCACAGACGAGCAGGCCCAGGAGCTGCACTCGG
>CAZPCU010000561.1:0-1635 GCA_964585075.1 uncultured Rhodobacterales bacterium | reverse complement strand
CGACATAGGCGAAGCCGCCTTCCTCGGCGGCGAGGCGCACGGTGTTCATCGAGGAACGCCCGGTATACCAGCCGCGCGGACGCTCGCCGACGACCTCGGCGTGCAGGCGGATGGCCTCGGCCATCTGCGCGCGCTCCTCTTCTTCGGGCATCGCGCGGTGCTCGATCCACTTGAGCCCGTGGCTCGCGATCTCCCATCCGGCATCCTTCATCGCCGCCACCTGCTCGGGCGCGCGGGCGAGCGCCGTGGCCACCCCGAAGACGGTGACGGGCAGGCCGGCGAGCATCCGGTGGAGCCGCCAGAACCCGGCCCGCGCGCCGTATTCGTAGATCGACTCCATGTTCCAGTGGCGCTCCCCCGGCCAGGGCTCGGCGCCCGAGATCTCCGACAGGAAGGCTTCGGAGGCCGCGTCGCCGTGCAGCAGGCAGTTCTCGCCGCCCTCCTCGTAGTTGAGCACGATCTGCACCGCCACCCGCGCGGCCCCGGGCCAGCGCGGGTCGGGGGGCCTGGGGCCGTGGCCTGTCATGTCGCGGGGGTAGCGCTGCACCTCTGTCCTCCTGCTTGACGGGACGCGCGCGGGATGAGACCGGAAAGCGAGGCGGAAGAAAAGGGGGCGCGCCATGGCGGGCTATCTCACGACCCATGTGCTGGACACCGCGGCCGGGCGGCCCGCGGCGGGGCTCTCGATCACGCTTTACCGGATCGAGAACGGCGTGCGCCGCGAGGTGGCCCGCGCCACGACCAACGCCGACGGCCGGACGGAGGGGCCCATCCTGCCCGAAAAGGATTTCGAGACAGGCGTTTACGAGCTGGTCTTCGCGGCCGGCGACTACCTGCGCGCCCAAGGGGCGGCCGCCGCCGAGCCGCTCTTCCTCGACGAGGTGCCGATCCGCTTCGGCATGGCGGAGGCGGCGCATTACCACGTGCCCCTCCTGCTGTCGCCCTACGGCTATTCCACCTATCGCGGCAGCTAGAGGCCCCGCGCCGCCGCCCGATCCTTCGGCATCAGCAGTCCCGCGGCCACCTCGCGGCGCGGCCGCTCTTTCCTCCCGCCCGCGCGGGCGCTATGCCCGTCGGCGTTCGCGCCGGAGGCTTCGCCATGCTCGACATCGCCATCATCTGGGACTGGACCGCCTTCGCGGTGCGCTGGCTGCACGTCGTCACCGCCATGGCGTGGATCGGCACCTCCTTCTACTTCATCGCGCTCGATCTCGGGCTGGTGCGGCGACCCGGCATGCCCGAGGGCGTGACCGGCGAGGAATGGCAGGTGCATGGCGGGGGCTTCTACCACGTCGAGAAATTCGCCGTGGCGCCGGAGCGCCTGCCCGAGGATCTCACCTGGTTCAAGTGGGAAAGCTACGCCACCTGGCTGTCGGGCGCGGCGCTGCTGATGGTGGTTTACTATGCCGGATCGGAGCTATACCTCGTCGATCCGTCCAAGGCCGATCTCCTTGCGTGGCAGGCGATCGCGATTTCCGCCGCCTCGCTGACCATCGGCTGGCTGGTCTACGACCGGCTGTGCAAATCCGGCCTCGCCGAGAAGCCGACGCTGCTGATGCTGCTTCTCTTCGTGCTGCTGCTCGCGATGGGCTGGGGCTACAACGAGGTGTTCACCGGCCGCGCGGTGATGCTGCA
>CAZPCU010000560.1:646-1636 GCA_964585075.1 uncultured Rhodobacterales bacterium | reverse complement strand
AGGATATCCCCGACGTTATAAAAATAAACATTACAAGAATGATACAGGCCCTCCAGAAGATTCTGCCGGCCGTGAACATGCAGGCAGTGGAACCGGCGCCGGCCCAGCGAGAAATACCCCCGGCAATCGAATACCGTATCGGCCTCGATCTTCCCGGTATCCAGCCCCGCCATGGCCACGACGGCCTTAAAGACCGACCCCGGCGGATAGTTGCCCTGGATGGCCCGGTTCAGTAACGGCGCGGCCGCATCCGTATGGTATCGGCCGACCTCCTGTTTTAAAGCCGAGCTGGTGAAGGCGTTGGGGTCGTAAGACGGGGCGCTGACCAGGCCTAAAATTTCGCTTGAATCCATATCCATGACGATGATCGCGCCGGGGCGGTCTGCCAGCACCTGCGCCGCGACGGCCTGGATCCGCTGATCCAAGGTTAAGTAGATATCTGCCCCGCTTTCCGGTTCGCGTAAACTTAATAACTGCACCTGACGGCCGCGGTTATCAACCTCAATCTGGGTCCCTCCCGGCTTGCCCCTCAGGTACTCGTCATAATAGGCCTCCACCCCGGAGTACCCGACGACGCTGGTCGGCGTGAAACCGTAGTCCTCTATCTGGTCCATGCGTTCCTGGGTGATCTTCCCGACCTGGCCCAGGACGTGGGCCCCGACCGTGCCGAACGGATAATACCGGTTATACGTCTCTTGGATGTACAGCCCCGGGAACAGAAATTTACTCTCCTCCAGGTACATCGCCGTCTTCTTGTCAACATCCGGGGCGACCACGACCGGAGCGAACGGGGTCATTCGCTTGATGTCAAACTGCCTCATCAGCCTGGCCTTGTCCGTGCCGAGGGCCTCGGCCAGAAACTCAAAAAGACGGTCCTTATCCGAGATGTCCTGGGGAATGACCGTTACGTCAAAAGACAAACGGTTATCGGCCAGCGCGACCCCGTTGCGGTCATAGATCCGGCCCCGGCGTTCTTTCAGCGGAACGATC
>CAZPCU010000560.1:0-636 GCA_964585075.1 uncultured Rhodobacterales bacterium | reverse complement strand
ACGGCCGAGGCGCGCTGCTCGTCGAGGGCCTTGGCCATGCCGGCGAGGCCGAGGGCGATGAGCTTGTCGCTGGTGGGATGGGCGAGCACGGGGGCGATCTCCTTCTCAGTGGTAATAGCGCTGGCCGCGGATAATCTGGATATAGAAAAGATTGATCCCGATAAAAATTATCGCGGAATAAATAATTACACGGAGTATCTTAATGCGCATCGCTTTAAATAATTAAAAACCATCGGGGTGACGGCCGTGGTGCAAACGACCTCGGGGATGAAAATGTTCCAGAACACCGCCCCCATTCGCAGCGGCGTGAACATCGTTAATAAAAGACCGTGGACATAAACATTGGCCCCGCTGACCAGCAGGACCATCGCGATCCGGAAACTGTGGGAGCCCGCCCGGTAAAAATACCACTTGAGGAATGTCGTCAGGTATGCGCAGAGGACGAAAACGAAAATATGAAGCCCAAACGCATGCACCGCAAAACTGTCCTGCAAAAAACCCGCCACATCCCCACCGCCCGCAGGCCCCAACGCGGATGACAAACAACTCACCATTGCGGTCATTCCCAAGGGCACCAGCCACCTGTTCTGGAAGAGCGTGCACTTCGGTGCGGCTAAGGCCGGCAAGGAACTGGGC
>CAZPCU010000559.1:0-1639 GCA_964585075.1 uncultured Rhodobacterales bacterium | reverse complement strand
TGGTGGGGATTGACAACAATGTTTCATAAAAAGTTTCCGAATTCCCCCAAGCCTGGGTTGCCCAAACACAACCCAGTCTTGTTTCCTTCGGAAACTTTACATCTACTAAACTCCTCAAATACAAAGCCAATAGAATTAAACTGGAAAGTTCGGTGGTGAAAGCTTTCGTGCTGGCGACGCCAATTTCAGGGCCTGCATGCAAATAAACTCCAGAATCAACCTCGCGGGCAATTGTTGAACCAACTACATTAACAATCCCCAAAGTCTTTGCGCCCCGTTCTTTTGCCAAACGCAACGCGGCAAGAGTATCCGCCGTCTCGCCGGATTGGGAAATGGCAATAAACAGTGTGTTTTCATCAATAATTGGATTACGATAGCGAAGTTCGGAAGCATAATCTACTTCCACGGGGATCCGGCAAAGTTCTTCAAAAATATATTTACCGACAAGCGCCGCATGCCAGCTTGTCCCGCAAGAGGCAATGACAATCTTGTTTAATCTCGAAGTATCTATATCTACACTTAATTTAATCCGGTCACCCTTCAAGCGGCCGCGCAAATTGTTCCGTACTGCTTCCGGCTGTTCAAAAATTTCCTTTTCCATAAAAAATTTATGACCAGCTTTCTCAATCTGTTCTAAAGACCACTGCACGTTCTTAACCTCTTTGCTTACGTGGTTACCTTCAAAATCAATAATTTTGTAGCTTTCCCGATCAATTACTGCCAGCTCATTTTCACCCAGATAGACAACTTTCTTGGTATGCTCCACAATTGCTGAAACGTCGGAAGCAACAAACATCTCTCCCTCCCCCACACCAATTACCAAAGGTGAACCGCGGCGAGCGGCGATTATTTTGCCGCTCTCGGCGTGGAGGACTGCCAGGCCAAAGGTTCCTTCCACACATTTAAGGGCGGCGCGGGCTGCTTGGATAACTTGGTCCTCGGCCGGCGAATTCCCCAAAGCTAAGCTTTGGGATCGGATCGCATCGCTGTAACCCCGGCGCAGCGGGCGCTCCGGCGAAGCAGAGTCTTTAAAGCTTAGCTTTTTTCCTTCGCTGGCCGAATATAGAAAATCCTCAATCAAATGTGCGAGAACTTCGCTGTCAGTTTCCGAACGAAATTTGTGACCGCGCTCAATAAGCATTTCCTTGAGAGCTTTATAATTTTCGATTATACCGTTATGAACAATGGCTATTTTTCCAGAACAATCTAAGTGAGGGTGGGCATTGGTTCTATTTGGCTCACCGTGGGTAGCCCAGCGGGTGTGGGCGATGCCAATGGAACCCTTAATACCCGACTTTTGAATTTCTTTTTCCAAAGCTAACACCTCCCCTTTTTGCTTAACAGAATCCAAGCCGTCACCATTAACCACACAAACTCCGGCACTATCGTAACCTCTGTATTCCAACCGTTTCAAACCTTCAACCAAAATGGGTATCGCATTCTTTTCACTTGTATAGGCAATTATTCCACACACAATCAGTTTGTCAGTTGACAGTTAGAGAATACTAAGAAATTTTATCGATTTATCTCCGCTATGATAGAAAGCAACCATTGTGGTAAATGTAACGAAGGTACGTGCTGATCGTCACAAAATGTAGAAAATATACACAAAATCTGATACTATATAAGTCCTGTTCAT
>CAZPCU010000558.1:0-1643 GCA_964585075.1 uncultured Rhodobacterales bacterium | reverse complement strand
ATCGAGTGGGATACCGACGTGCCCGACTGGGCGACGCTCGCCGCCGAGGCCGCGCGCGCCGAGGCGATCCTGGCGCAGGTGCCGGCATGAGCGTCACGCAGCAGGCCTTTCGCGCGGCACTGCTCGACCCGGCGGCGCCCGTGCCCGAGGGGCTGACCGACCCCGCCGGGCGGCCCGCCGGGCGGCGCTTCGACGTCTACCGCAACAACGTCACGGCGAGCCTGCTCGAGGCGCTGGAGACCGGCTTCCCGCTGCTTGCGAAGCTCCTCGGGCGCGCGGCGTTCCGCGAGATGGCGCTCGCCTTTCTGCGGGAAAGCCCGCCCGACGACCCGCGCCTCGTGCTCTACGGCGCCGCGCTGCCCGCATTTCTCGAGGGTTACGGGCCGCTCGCGCGGCTCGGCTACCTGCCCGACGTGGCGCGGCTCGAGCTCGCGCTTCGGCGGGCCTACCACGCCGCCGACGCCCAGCCGCTCGCCCCCGAGGCGCTTCAGGCGCTGCCGCCGGAGGCGCTGATGGGCGCCCGGCTCTCGCTCGCCCCCGCCGTGAGCGTGCTGCGCTCGCGCTATCCCCTGCACGCGATCTGGGCCTTCAACATGGTGGAGGGCGCGCCGAAACCGGCGCCCGTCCCGCAGAACGTGCTGGTGGCGCGCCCGGGTTTCGACCCCTCACCGCAGCTTCTGCCCGCGGGCGGCGCAGCCTTCGTGGCCGCCCTCGCCGGTGGCGCGCCCTTCGGCGAGGCCCACGCCGCCGCCGAGGCCGCCGCGCCCGGCTTCGACCTCTCCGCGGCGCTCGGGCTTCTGCTCGGGGCCGGCGCCATCACCGACCTCACTCCAGCCGAGGAATGACGATGCAGGCCCTTGTTTCCCTCTACGACCGGGCCACCGGCCCGCTGGAACGCGAGAACGTGATCCTGCCCACGCTGGCGCGCTTCCTCTTCGCCGCGGTGCTTCTCGTGTATTTCTGGCACGCGGCCGGAACGAAGCTCGGCAGCGGCGTCTTCGGGCTCTTCCAGCCCTCGCTCGGCGCCTACGCGCAGATCTTCCCCCGCCAGATGGAGGCCGCGGGCTTCGACGCCTCGCAGCTCGGGCTCTGGCACTGGGCCGTCGTCGTCGCCGGAACCCTGGCGGAATACATCCTGCCCGCGCTCGTCGTGCTCGGCCTCGCCACGCGCTTCGCGGCGCTGGGCATGATCGGCTTCATCGTGATCCAGAGCCTGACCGACCTCTACGGCCATGGCGGGATCGAGCATGCCGAGACGCTCGGGGCCTGGTTCGACCGCCTGCCCGACGGCGCCATCCTCGACCAGCGCGCGCTCTGGGTGTTCGTGCTGCTCACTCTGGTGCTGAAGGGCGCGGGGACGGTGGTCATCAAGCGGGGCGGCGACGGGGTGTATCTCGTGGACGACGACGGCGAGGTCGAGATACCCATCTACGAGGTCGAGACGGTGGACGCCACGGGGGCCGGCGACGCCTGGGTGGCCGGGTTCATGACCGGTCTGGTGAAGGGCTGGGACCACAGGGAGTCGGCCCGGTTCGGCAACGCCGCCGCGGCCCACGTTGTCGGGGCGGTGGGCACCACCGCCGGCTACGCCGATTTCGAGACGGTCAGGCGCTTCCAGGCGGAGCGCGACGGATAATTTCGCG
>CAZPCU010000557.1:0-1644 GCA_964585075.1 uncultured Rhodobacterales bacterium | reverse complement strand
GGCGCGCTCAGCGCGTCTGAGGGGGCGTTCTGGCGCCGGGCCATTGGGTGCGCTTGGGCTTCCCGACGGTTTTCGTGGCTCGGATCTCCGCCGGTCGCGGCATCCGCTCCTCAGACGGCGGTGTGGCGTTCCTGGCTGGCCCGACCGCCCGGCGACGGGCGCTCACGTCCCCTGCCCCGCTCCGCCGGCGCTCCGCGCCCGCTCCAGCAGCATCTCGAAGACCGCCGCCAGCAGGACCTCGGCCTTGTCGTCGAGCACGATCTCGCCCCGGAGATCGGCGAAGCGGAAGAGGGCCAGCAGTTCCTGCTCGGCCGGGCTCAGGACCTCGCCGAGATGGCCCCGGAGCGCCTGCCACATCTCCGGGTGGTATTCCTCCATCGCGATCTCGAGGAACCTGGCCGGGTCCACGCCGCAGGCCCGCGCGAGGGCCGGGATGCGCTCGACGGGCACCTTGGTGTCACCCTTCTTCATCATCGAGATGACGTTCGCGCGCCCGAAGCCGGCGTCGCGGGCGATCTCGCGCTGGGTCTTGCCGGACTCCTCGATGGCGCGGGCGAGGAAGGCGGCGGTGGCGCTCTTGGTCGTGGTCATGGGTCAACTCCCGTTCAGCTGCAAATCTCGATCAGCTCTGTATTACTCTGGCGGGAGACGTCCGTTCCTCGCGGGGTCCGCGTCCGCCGATCAGCGCGGCGGGCCCTCCGTTCCCTCGTAGGCGTCGAGGAGCACCGCCAGCATGTCCGCATAGGTCCGGCGCTCGGCGCGGCAGAGCGCCCGGAAGCGCGCGATCACCTCGGCGTCGCCGCGGATGTTGACCTGCGGGGGTCTTGAAGGCGGCGGCTCGAGGGGCTTCGACTGCCGGTCCGCCCTCGCGGGGCGGTCTTCCCGCGCGGCCCTGGGGCCCATCGCGTCCCGGGCGTCGCCGTCCGGCCCACCACCCCGCAGCAGCCTGCGGATCCACCTCATGGCGCTGCCCCCGACAGTCGGGGGCCTGGCCGCGGCCGGCAATCATACATGGTTGTCCTCCTTCGTGTCGGTCTTGCTTGCGATGGGTGATAGACGGCGCGGGAAGGTCAGATCTTCGCGGGACCTCCGTCGCCGCGGGGCGCCATGGCGGCCCCTCGGCCCGGAGCGCGCCTTTCCCGGACCCGCGTCGCGGCCGTGGCGCGGCCTCTCTCGGCGCGTCCCCAGCCTTTCCCGGGCACCTGGCCGGCAAGGCGCGCGCTCCCGGGCCGCCCCTCCCGCCGCCGGGTGGCCCTCAGAGGCGCTGAGACGCGCGCTGAGCGCCGCGGCGCTTTCCTGCAGCGTTCGACCACCGGCCAGCACAGAACGGCGCTCACGGGCGCGCTCAGGCGCAGCCGCCGGTCCATGGCGCTTTCCTGTCGGGACCCGCTCGGTGCAAGCTACGGAGCCGCGCGGATCGAGCTCGAGCGCCGGCGCCGCGGCGATGGGCGCCGTGGCGGGAGGCCGGTCTTCCATTTCCCGCCGCCCGGCGCCATGCCTTTCCCGTCGGCCCGGGCGCAGCCTTTCCCGGATGCGACGGATGGCCATGCGCGGCGGCGCTCGGCCCGCGCCCCGCCTTTCTCCGGACCAGGCCGGCCTGGTCCGGGCGGGGTCGGCTCCCCTGCAAGGCGCGGTTTTCCGGGG
>CAZPCU010000556.1:0-1646 GCA_964585075.1 uncultured Rhodobacterales bacterium | reverse complement strand
CGGGCTGGTCGTTCGCGTCGGGCTGGTCCGGGTCGCGTCCGTTCCGTTCGGGTATGCAGATGACGTCGCTGGCCGCGCCGGCATTGGTCTGCCCCGGCGGGCACTCGCCGGCCGGTGGCGGCGGCAGGCAGACGAGCGGCGCGTTGGCGCTCGTCCGTCCGGGCACGAGACCCTGCTGGCAGCTCGCATTACCGTATTTGTCGAACATGGGCTGCGGGTAGACCGGCTGCGGCGCGGCCTGCTGCTGCTGACCGCAAGCGGCGAGAAGGCCGCAGAAGGCCAGACCAGCGATGGCGAATTGGACGCGGGGCATGGTACTCCTTCTCCAAGCGAAAGATGCCAAAGCCGGCGCAGCTTTGTCCGCTTGCGAAGGGGATGGCGGGCGCGCGGCCCTGGCAGGAGCGGGACGGGCCGCGAAGCCCGTCCCTGAGCCGGCTTACTTGTACTTGCCGGTCTCGGTGGGCTCTTCGGTGATCGGCTCGGGCTCGACCACGATGAATTCTTCCTGCTGCTGCTGCTGGCCGCAGGCCGCGATGACAGCGGTGAAGCCGAACAGAGCCAGCAGCTTGACGATCTTGGCCATCTTTTACTCCATCTTGACGTTTTGGCGTTCCGACCGGCCAGAATGGCCGCCGGCCACGCCGGAGAGGCACGGGTCGCCTCTGGGCAACCTCGGTGCAAGTTACGGCAATCCGGAGCGGAATCATACGCCGCGCGCGCGATCCGCGCGGTTTGTGGCCGGAATGCCGCATTCACTTGCGAGCCCTCGCCGGGCACCACTATATCTTGTGGCCTCATCAGAAAGCCTCCCAGATACAGTGTTCAGCGCCGATCGTATAGGACTCGAAGAACTGGGCCACGCTGGCGTCCCGGACGCCGAACTCGACCGCTTTTTCGGAGAGGCTGACGACCACCCGCCGGGGCGCCTGATCGGCCGCCCGGAGCTCCGGCAGCGCGACCGTGTCGCAGAGATGCGCCATGTCCGCCATGCGCGCCTCGAAGTCGAGCGCGCCGGCCTCCGGGGCGAGGAATCGGTAGCGCATGACCAGCCCGTCCGGCGCCGCCTCCTCGATCACCTCGATCCGCTCCACGGGCTGGCCCGAGGGCACCGGAATGCCCTCCGCCGCCGCCGCGCCCGCGAGCGCCAGGGTCAGGAGAAACGCCCAACGGGTCATCGCGCGGGCCCCGCATAGGCGGCCCATCGCGCGCGGCGCGCCGGGCAGGCGAGGACCGCGGCGAGCCGATCCTCGATCACGGCGCGGGCGAGCGGCCCGTCCACCCGCCCCCCGGCGGTGACGCGCAGCCCCTGCCCCGCCGGCGCGATCTCCACCGCGGGCGCGAAGCCGCGCAGGCGGCCGAGCGCGCGCCAGACGTCCTGGCGCACAGCCCGCGCGAGGCGCGGCGCCGAGACGCGCGGCATCTCGCAGCTCGCGCGGATGTCCCAGCGCAGCGGCAGCCGGCGCGTGAGGAGGAACCGCTCGCCCTCCACGCGGGTATGCCAGCCGGGGCGGCTCAACGGCGCAGCCTTTCCGGCCGGGCGCTCCGGGCCGGTTCGGCTCGGGCATGGAACAGGCGGCCCCCCATCCCCGGCACGCTCAGAGCGGGATGTTGTCATGCTTTTTCCAGGGATTTTCGACCTGCTTGCT
>CAZPCU010000555.1:1194-1661 GCA_964585075.1 uncultured Rhodobacterales bacterium | reverse complement strand
CTCCGGATCGACGGCGAACGAAACCGCCGGGCTCTCGATGAAGTCTGTGAACGAAGCCTCCGCGGGGCCGCGCTCTGGGAAGAAGTGAAAGACCGACTGCACGAGAGCGCAATGGGTCTTTCCGGCGGCCAGCAGCAGCGTCTCTGCATTGCCCGGGCCATCGCCGCCGAACCCGAGGTGCTTCTCCTGGACGAGCCCTGCTCGGCGCTGGACCCGATCGCCACCGGCAAGATCGAGGACCTCATCCAGGAACTCAAGGGAAGCTACTCGATTCTCATTGTGACGCACAACATGCAGCAGGCGTCGCGGACGAGCGACTACACCGCATTCATGTACCTCGGGCGGCTCGTCGAATACGGTCCCACCGTTGATATCTTCACGAACCCGCACCTCGGGGAGACCGAGGCGTACGTCACCGGCCGCTTCGGATAACGATGACCGGCGGCCGCGGCCAGCCAACGCCCCGG
>CAZPCU010000555.1:860-1184 GCA_964585075.1 uncultured Rhodobacterales bacterium | reverse complement strand
CACGAACCCGATGACCACGCCCATGATGCCGATCATCGCCGGTTCGATGAACTGCGTGGCCTGGGCCACCGATTCGTCGAGTTCCTCCTCGCTCACTTCGGCGATCCGCTCGAGCACCTGGCCGAGCCGTCCGGACCGTTCCCCGGCCGCGATCATCTGCGCGTAGTTCCCCGGAATGAGATTGGAGCCGCGCAGCGCCGTGCTGAGTTGCTGGCCGTCCTGCAGCACCGAGATCGAGCGGTCCCAGAGTTCCTGGAAGTAGATGTTGCCGGTGATGCCGCGGGTGATGCGGATGGAATTGAGCAGCGTGACGCCCGAGGCGAT
>CAZPCU010000555.1:0-850 GCA_964585075.1 uncultured Rhodobacterales bacterium | reverse complement strand
GAGCGGGTGAGGTAGAGCTTGCGGTACATCTTGCGGACCACGGGAAGATTGAGCCGCAGCCAGTCCGCGCAATGGCGCCCGGCGGGACGGCGGAAGAAGAACCACAGACCCGCGAAGGCAAACCCGCTCACCCCGGCGATCTCGATCCAGTACCCGCTCCAGAACTCGCTGATCCCGAGCATGATCTGCGTGGGAAGCGGCAGCTTCGCCGACCGGTTCGCGTAGATCGTGGCAAAACGCGGCAGAACCACGGTCATGAGAAAGACGGTGATCGCGAAGGAAAGCACGATCATCATGAGCGGATAGGTCAACGCTCCCTTGATCTGCTTCGCGGTCTTGAGTTCCTTGGTGAGGTATTCGGCGGTGCGACCGAGCATGAGGCCCATGGTCCCCGATTCCTCCGAGGCCTCCAGCAGGCTGATGACCAGCGGCGGAAAGACCCGCGGCCAGCGCGAGAGGGCGGAGGAAAGGCTCGAACCGTTGCGGATCTCCTCGGCCACGGTGGTGGTCACCCGCCGGAGATCGGCGCTGCCGCCGTGTTGATTGAAGGAATCGAGCGCCTCGCCGAGCGGAACACCGGTATCGAGCATGACCGACATCTGGTGGCAGAACTCGATGACGTCTTCACGCCGGACCCGTCGCGCCGCCTCGCGGGTGCGATAGGTCTCCAGTGCCCGGTCACTCCCCTGGTTCACGCCGGCCACCACGTCGAGGACGAACTTGCCCTCGATGCGGAGCAGACGGCTCGCCTCCGAGGCCGTGTCGGCGTTGACCGTGCCGCTCACGAGCTCTCCCCGAGCATCTCTCGCCTTGTAGGTGAAGACCGCCATGGCTGTTCATCCCGTCCTCC
>CAZPCU010000554.1:0-1680 GCA_964585075.1 uncultured Rhodobacterales bacterium | reverse complement strand
AGTGTAGACCTGCGTGGTCGAGAGCGAGGCATGGCCGAGCAGTTCCTGGATCGCCCGGAGATCGCCGCCGGCGCTCAGGAGATGGGTGGCGAAGCTGTGGCGGAGCGCGTGAGGCGTGGCCGAGGCCGGCAGCCCGAGCTGCATCCGCGCCGCCGCCGTGACCTTCTGCACCGTGCGGGGCCCGAGCGCCCCGCCCCGCGCCCCCCGGAAAAGCGGGGCGTCTGGCGCGGGCGGCCAGGGGCACAGATCGGCGTAGCGTGCCACGGCCGCGCGCGCCGCGGGAATGACGGGCACGATCCGCTCCTTCCCGCCCTTGCCGCGGATGCGGAGCGCCTCGCCCAGCGGCAGCGCGCGCCCGGTCAGCGACAGCGCCTCGGAGACGCGGAGCCCGCAGCCGTAGAGCAGCGTCACCACCGCGACGTCGCGGGCCGCGATCCAGGCGGTGAGATGCTGCGCGCCCACGGTGTCGAGCAGCTCGCGCGCCGCATCCTCGGCGAGCGGACGCGGCAGGCGCGCGTGGCTCCTGGGCGCTCGCGCGGCCAGCGCGGCCGAGGGGTCGAAGCCCTCTCGCTCCCCGAGCCAGCGCATGAAGCTCTTCACCGCCGACAGGCGCCGCGCCAGCGTGCGCGGCCCCGCCCCCTCCGCGCGCCCGCGCGCGAGCCAGGCGCGCATGTCGGACAGATCGATGCGGGCGAGCGCCGCCAGCCCCTCGGCCCCGCCGTGATGCAGCGCCATGAAGGCGAGGAAGCCGGCGATGTCGCGCCCGTAGGCTTCGATCGTGTTCTCGGACGCGCCGCGCAACGCGCGCTGCCCGGCGAGGAAGTCCTGGAGCGCGTCGCGCGCGGCGGGAGAGATGAGACCGTCCGGCGCGCTCACGACAGCCAGCGGCGCAGGCAGCGCTCGAACACGCCGCCGAAGAAGGCGAGCAGATCGGTGCCCTGCTGCGGTGAGAACTGGTGCGGATCCTCCGAGCCCATCGCCAAAAGGCCCGGCAGACGGCCTTCGCCGAGGTCTAGGCGGATGCAGGCTTCGGAGCGCACCCACGCCGCGGCCTCGCCGTAGATGGCGGACTGTCCCTGCTGGATCTGGCGGAGCGTGACCGGCCGCGTCGTCCCGCCGCGCCCCGCGCTGAGATAGCCCTCCACCGCCCCCGGGGGCGCCGTGCGCAGCACGTGGCTGAAGCGGCGAAGCACCGGATCCTCGCCGCTCTGCGCCGTCTCCAGAACGAGGCGGATGCAGTCCACCCGCAGGATCTCGGCGACCTCGCCGCCCAGATCGGAGAGGAACCCCTCGAATTCCACCGGATCCATCATGCGCAGGATGGCGCGGTGCACCTGGTTCGTGCCGGCGAGGTTGTCGTAGGCGGCGGCGATCACGGCGCGGTGCGTGTCCTCGAGCCGGTCGAGCCGCGCCTCGAGCCGCTCCATCGCGATTCCCCGCAGGTCCACGATGTTGCCGCCCATGGACTTCTCGTTCGCCGCGATGAGGGCGCGCATCACGTCGGTGTCGTCGAGAATGCTCTCGGGCTCTGCGATGATGCGCGCGCGCAGGCTGTCGTCGATCACGGCGGAACTGCTCATGCCGGCCTCTCGATACGTTGTTTTGCGGAGACCTTAGCAGAGCCGCGGGCACGACCGTTTCGCCCGTGACCATCAGCCAGATCATCTCGGCGAAGCCGGT
>CAZPCU010000553.1:0-1681 GCA_964585075.1 uncultured Rhodobacterales bacterium | reverse complement strand
CGGGTTCCACGGCATGTCGTAGTTGATCACAACGTGCGCGAACTGCAGGTTCAGGCCCTCGCCGCCGGCATCGGTGGAAACCAGCACTCTTGCGTGCTCCCGGAAGGTGTCCTGTGCCGCCTGGCGTTCCTCCATCGACATCGAACCGTTGAGGACCGCGCAGGCGATGCCGCGCGCCTCGAGAAATTCCTGCAGCATCCCCTGGGTGGCGACAAATTCAGTGAACAGCAGCACTTTCAGGTCCGGTTCGTTTTCCTGCGCCTGCAGGCGGTATATCCAGTCCAGCAGCGCTTCGGCTTTGGCGTCCGTCTCCACCTGTTCACACTGCCATGCCAACGCCAGCAGGGCCTGCACATCCTGCTTCTCCATCTCGTGCGCCGCGTTCACCTGCTGCACCAGGCTGAGCTGCTCCTGGCCGTCCATGTCTTCCCAATCCTCGAGCGAAATCGACGCCCAGGCATTCCCGATGGAAATCGTCAGCGGACCCTGGGTGAGGTCCTGGTCCCCGGCGTTTTCAAGCACGTCCATCCGGCGTTCCAGCGTGGTCCGGATGGCACGCGTGCTGGAGGTCACCAGCCGCTGCATCAGGATCATCAGGAAACCGATGTGGCTCTTCTTCTCGCGCAGTGCCCGGTTGTAGCCCTCGCGCACATACTCCGTCACCGCTTCATACAGCTGCTCCTGGAGCCCATGCCCCGCTCCCCACTGCACCGGTGCGAGCTGCGTATGCCTGGGCCTGAACAGCGCTTTACCGTCCGCGTCCACGGCCTGGCGCTTTTCGGTGCGGATCACATACGGCGCCACCGTCTCCCGTGAGACGCTTTCTTCATCCGGGAAAGCCTCCTGGTCGAGCAGGCTCATCAGGCGCTGGAAGGCATCAGTCTTGCCCTGGTGCGGTGTGGCGGAGAGGAACAGCATATACGGGGCAGCTTCTGCCAGGCCGCGGCCCAGCAGGTGGCGCGCCACCTGCTCGCTGCTGCCGCCCAGCCGGTGCGCCTCGTCCACGATCACCAGGTCCCAGCCTGCGCCCACCAGGTCCTCATAGCGGGTGCGGTTCCAGGCATCGAGCTGCTGGCGCGACCAGCCCCTGCGCCGGCTGACCGGTTTGACTGAATCGAGCGACACGATCACCTGGTCAAACATCGTCCATGCGCTCCCACCTGCGCCGGCGAGCCGTCCCAGCGTGCCGATATCCTCGCTGAGCACCAGCTGGAAGGATTCATTGAAATGCACCTGCATTTCGGAGACCCACTGGGTGGTGAGCCCGCGCGGCACAAGCACCAGCGTACGGCGCACCAGGCCGCGCAGCTTGAGCTCGCGCAGGATCAGCCCGGCTTCGATGGTTTTTCCCAGGCCGACCTCGTCAGCGAGCAGATAGCGCACACGGTCGGCGGAGGTGGCGCGTGAAAGGGCATGCAGCTGGTGCGGCAGCGGGATCACGCTGGATTCCATCGGTGCAAGCAGGACTGATCCGCCCCCGAGCACATCCGCCGTCCGGGCAGCAGCCGCCCGGTAGAGGATGTCGTCCGCGGAGAGCCGTGCGGCCTCGTCCAGCGGAACCAGGTCCTCCGCCGGCACGCGTGCGGTTTTATTCAGGCCTGGCAGCCACACCAGGCAGGTGCGTTCACCCCACAGGTCCTGGCTTTCCAGCACCCGGCAGGGCTGGTTGTACTGCTGGCTG
>CAZPCU010000552.1:0-1682 GCA_964585075.1 uncultured Rhodobacterales bacterium | reverse complement strand
GATTCTTCACTCCTACCTGTTCGCATAGCATGTCTATGGCTTTAGATTTCTCGACCTCTCTCACCTTACTTACGTAATCGATTACATTCCCTTTGCCGCATCCAGCGTGACAGACCCAGGTCAGGTCTCTACCGTTGACACTGAATGAAGGGTTGCTATCTGTATGAAACGGACAACAACCTGTTAGCTGTGGCCCGTTGCCGTTAGATAGACCGAATACGTCTTTAAATATCTCGTACGCATCCAGCTTCGGGACCACTTCCTTGTCGAACCACTCGAATTCTCCATTTCTCGATTTGCTGCAGGCCTCCATCACAATGGATCTTCCTACAGCCTGCTTCTTCTCTGCGTTCTCGGTCTCTTTCGCTACCTGGATCTCTTTCAGTTTCTCTTCTATCGACTTTCCAGGATTCCAGTAGACCTCGGCATTCGGATTCCCGAAGAAAAACCGTGCTGCGTCCTTTACTGACGGGTCGAAAAACTTGTACTCAATCGTCAACGCCTTAAGCATGGATTTCAGTTTGTTGACATCTTCTATACTCCTTCCCAGCGGAAATATCACATGAAACTTGTCCCTGGCTGGTCTGGTGACTTCTTGCTCCACTCCATCGCACTTTACAGTTTTGCGCTTGTCTTTTCCGTGATTCCTGGAGGTGTATATTATGTATTCGTAGTCTTTGAATTCTTCTCGAAACTTTTCAATCGTCATCTGGTTAGCTGAGTCATCCCAGTATTCCATCGACTCTCGACTTTTCGTATCATCGTTGTCCACATCCGCGTACAGACAGTTCACCGCTTTATAGTTATTTTCCCTTCTGTAACCGTTCACGAGCTCCGAACAAATGTGATCGTACTTGATCGCGTCCAGTAAGTCTTGTTCATTCTCGATCTCCCTCCTATGAGTAAATACCGTTGGGATATCACCACACGTCTCGGCTGTCCATAGTGTGAAAGGATTTAATTTTCTTTCTGCTGCAGTAGCTTTCATAGTGATTCCTCATTTTCTGTTTGATTATTTCCCATCTTAGCTCCTGTTGTTAATTTCTGGCTTAGAATTTCAACCAGCCATTCTCTCAGAACTTCAGCCATCGAAACTTCTCTTTCATCTGATTCTGATTTGATGGAGTCGTAAACATCCTGGGATAAGGCGACTGTCAACTGTTTTGGGAATTTTGCTGTTCTCATAGCATGCTCCTTGGTTAAATTGAATGGAAAAGTGGTGGTAAATAGGATTGCTTTCTATAGTTTGTCAGAGAAAATATTTTTCGTTTTTGGGATACCGAGTTGAACCAACTTGCAGCCGGAAAACTGTGTGAAGTGGTACTACCTTTTTGAGGGGATAGTCCTGCAGATTCTTTTGGAGTGAGAGCAAACAATTATTCGGAATGCGATCCCCAAAATCTCTGGGCTAATCGGAAAGTACTCGCCCATGATCCAATTCCCGCTCACAATAGCCGCTATCATCCAGTCAATCATATGCCTGGTGTTCATTTCTCCTCTTACAGGCTCTTATATGAAGCCCATAAAGCCCCGTGAATCGATTTTTGTATTCCGGGCCTTACGAAGAGTGAACCCCTTCCTGTCCTGGTATCATTGCTGGTCGAACCATCGAGCTGGATCCGGAATGTGATTTCCCTATTTGTGTGGGGTTAATATCTGTCTTCGGGAGAGCAGATATGCCG
>CAZPCU010000551.1:0-1686 GCA_964585075.1 uncultured Rhodobacterales bacterium | reverse complement strand
ATGATGAAGAGGATGAAGCCGTAGCGGAGCCCCAGGCTGACCACCGGCGTGTGATCGCCCGCGCGGCTTTCGGCGACAACGTCGGCCCACCAGCCGAACATGACGTAGAGCACCGCCGCGAAGCCGATGAAGAAGAGCCACGGCGCCGAGCCGTGCATCCATGTCACGGCCCCGAAGAGCATGGCGAAGGCGCCGAGGGCGCCCATGAGCGGCCAGATCGACGGCGGCAGGATGTGGTAATCGTGGTTCTTGGCATGGGCCATGGTTCGGACCTCGTCAGTTGAGCGAGCGCGCCGGGTCGGGCCCAGCGGTCAGCGCGGCCTGCGTTTCTTCCGGCAGGTCGATCTGGTAGAATGTGTAGCTGAGCGTGATGGTGTGGGCGAATTTCGCCTCGCGGTCCTCGAGAATCTCGGGGTCCACGAAGAAGGTCACCGGCATCTCCACGCGCTCGCCGGGCATCAGCACCTGTTCCTCGAAGCAGAAGCAGTGGATCTTGGTGAAGTAGCCGCCGGCCTTGAAGGGCGTCACGTTGTAGCTGGCCGAACCCGCCACCGGGCGGTCGGTGGGATTGTAGGCCTCGTAGAAGGCCAGCCCCGTCTCGCCGAGCCGCACGGTCATCTCCCGCTCCACGGGGCGGAATTCCCAGGGCATGCCCCGTTCCAGCGAGGCATCGAAGCGTACGGTGACCGTCTGCTCGAGCACCTCCTCGCTGCCCGCCTCGGCCACCCCGGTTGCGCCGCCGTAGCCCGTCACGCGGCAGAACCAGTCGTAGAGCGGAACGGATGCCCATGCCAGCGATGCCATCAGCAGCACCACGCCCGTCGCCTGGGCGGCGGTACGCGCCTTGCCCTCCAGCCGCCGCATCATCGCGCCGGCCCCGTGTCGCCCGCCTGCGCTTCGGGCAGAAGCTCGGGCCGCATCACGTGGTCGAAGCCCTGAACGGCGCCGCCGGAAGTCACTTTCACCACGGTCAGCCCGAAGACCACCGCGATGAGCGCCGCCAGCACCAGCCCCACGCCGAGGTTACGCCCCAAGCGCCGGTCGTGCAGTTCGTGGGTCGCCTTGAAACTCATCCCCAGCCTCCCAGTCCGAAGGGTGCAAGCGCGGCCTGCGCGAGCAGGGCGCCGAAGTGCAGGAAGAGGTAGTAGAGCGAGAAGCGGAAGAAGCGTTTTTCCGCCCCGTAGCTGTCGGCCTCCGCTCGGGTCTCGTCGCGCCGCCACAGCCGGACGGCGCCCGCGAGGAACCACGCGTTGAGCGCCAGTGCAACGGCGAGGTAGACCGGCCCGCCGATGGAGGTGAACGCGAGCCCCAGCGCCACCGGCGCCAGCAGCACCGTGTAGGCGAGGATGTGCCGGCGCGTGGCTGCGCGGCCATGGGTCACCGTCAGCATGGGCACCCCCGCGTCGTCGTAGTCGGACTTCATGAACAGCGCCAGCGCCCAGAAGTGCGGCGGCGTCCACATGAAGATCAGCGCGAACATCAGCAGCGCCTCCGGCGAGACGCCGCCGGTGGCCACGGCCCATCCGATCATTGGCGGGAAGGCGCCCGCGGCGCCGCCGATGACGATGTTCTGCGGCGTCGCCCGCTTGAGCCACATCGAGTAGATGACCGCGTAGAAGAAGATGGTGAAGGCGAGCAGCGCCGCCGGCAGCCACCCTGCGGCGAGCCAGAGCAGCACCACCGAGA
>CAZPCU010000550.1:0-1699 GCA_964585075.1 uncultured Rhodobacterales bacterium | reverse complement strand
ACTTCGACGCGGGAACCGGCGGCGTGGATTTCGAGGGCATGCTCGCTGACATCGGGCAGGCCCGCCCGGGCGACGTGGTGCTGCTGCACGGCTGCTGCCACAATCCCACCGGCGCCAACCTGGACGCCGAGCAATGGCGCGAGGTCGTCGCCTCGCTCCAGGCGAGCGGCGCGACCCCGATGATCGACATCGCCTACCAGGGCTTCGGCGACGGGCTGGAGGCCGACGCGGCGCCGACGCGCCACGTCGTCTCGTCGCTGCCGGAGGCGCTGGTCGCGGCGAGCTGCTCGAAGAATTTCGGCGTCTACCGCGAGCGCACGGGCATCCTCATGGGAACGGGCGTCGATACCGGGCTCCTGCAGGACACGATGGCCTACCTCAACCGCCAGAACTTCTCGTTCCCGCCGGATCACGGCGCGCGGGTGGTGACGGAGGTGCTCACCGACGCCGAGCTTCGCGCGGACTGGGAGGCGGAGCTCGAGGCGATGCGCGAGGGCATGCTGGCCCTCCGCCAGCAGCTCGCGGACGAACTTCGCCGCCGGTCCAACTCGGACCGGTTCGCCTTCCTTGCCGAGCATCGCGGCATGTTCTCGCGCCTCGGCGTGGGGCCCGAGATGGTCGAGAAGCTGCGGGCGCAGCACGGCATCTACATGGTGGGCGATTCGCGCATGAACATCGCGGGGCTCAACCGCGAGACCGTGCCGAAACTCGCCGAAGCGATCGTCGCCGCCGGCGTCTAGCGGGGCGGCGGCCTACAACCGCGCCCGCCCGCCCGGCTCCAGAAGGAAGGCGCCGTTCTCCTCGAAGACGGCAGGAACCAGCTCGCGCCCGAACCCGGCGCCGGCATCGAGGTTCACCCGGTTGCCGTAGTGCCGGGGATAATCCACCGGCGTATGCCCGTGAACCACGAGCCAGGGATGCGGCCTCGCGTGATTGAGGAACGGCTGGCGGATCCAGAGGAGGTCATCCTCCGTCTGGTCCTCGAGAGGCACGCCCGGGCGGATGCCCGCGTGCACGAAGAGCAGGTTCCCGGCCAGGTGCCAGAGCGGCCGGGCGCGCAGGAACAGGAGATGCGAGGCCGGCACCGCCGCGCGCGCCTCGGCCAGCACCTCGCCCGCCGGGCGCCCCGCGCTCTCGACCCCGTAGGAGGCGAGCGTGGCCGGCCCGCCCAGCTGCGGCGCCAGCCAGCCAAGCCCCGACATGATGCGCGGATCGTGCTCCGCCCCGCGGTCGAGGAACCGCTCGAAGAGCCGGTCGTGGTTGCCCTTCACGACGGTCCAGGGCCGGCCCTCGGCGATGCCCCGCACCAGCAGCTCGATCACGCCGCGGCTGTCCGGCCCGCGATCCACGAGATCGCCGAGAAAGACCACCGGCGCGTCCCCCGCGCCGGCGTCCTCCTCGATCCGGGCCAGAGCCTCCTCGAGCGCGGTGCGATAGCCGTGAATGTCGGCGATGGCGTAGATGGTCATGCACCCCTCCCCCATCCGACTCAGTTGGCCCGCCCGCGCCCGCGCATCAAGTGCGCAATCAGGCCACGTCGAACTCGAGCGGCTTGACCTGCCCGAAAAGCCCGGTGGCGCGCAGCTCGTCCACCACCGGCGCGGGCACCGGCGCATCGACGTAAAGGAGCGCGATCGCCTCGCTCTTCGCGGCCTTTCGGCCGAGGGTGAAGTTGGCGATGTTCACGCCGTTCTCGCCC
>CAZPCU010000549.1:0-1716 GCA_964585075.1 uncultured Rhodobacterales bacterium | reverse complement strand
CTGCTGCTGCCCTTGCCAAAGCGACGCCCAGGGCCAGATCGCCATGTCGGCGATGGAGTAGAAGTCCCCGGCCACGTAACGGGTCTCGGCGAGCCGCGTGTCGAGCACGCGGTAGAGCCGCGAGGTCTCGTTGCGGTAGCGGTCCTTGGCGTAGGGCAGGTCCTGCGGCGGGTCCATGGCGGGCGCGTATTTCAGGAAGTGATGGGCCTGGCCCGCCATGGGGCCGAGCCCGCCCATCTGCCACATGAGCCACTCTTCCACCGCCACGCGCTCGCGCTCGGTGCCTCCGTGGAAGCGCCCGGTCTTGCGGGCGAGATATTGCAGGATCGCGCCCGATTCGAAGACGGAGATGGGCTGGCCGTCGGGGCCCTCCGGGTCCACGATCGCGGGCATCCGGTTGTTGGGCGCGATCTTCAGGAACTCGGGGTCAAACTGGTCGCCCTTGCCGATGTTCACGAGCTTGACCTCGTAGGGCAGTTCCATCTCCTCGAGCGCGATGGCGATCTTCCAGCCGTTCGGCGTGGGCCAGTAATGCAGGTCTATGGGTCGGGTCATCGGGCCTCCTGTCGCTGGCGCGTCAGGATGGCGCTTTCGGCAGGAATGACAAGGCCGGTTCCCCGCGCGCCGGCGCAAGAAGCCGTGACCACCGGGGCTGCGGGCGCTCGGGGAGTTGCGCGCGCAGCGCGGCGAGCGGCAGGGTTTCCGGCCGGCGAAGGAGCGCGCGGTAGAGCTCGAAGACGCCGGGGCGGAGATAGGCCGACCAGTGGCAGATGCGCCGGGCCGGGGCCGCGATGGGGAAGCCGCGCGCGCGCAGCACGGAAAGGGTGGCCGGATCGTCGAGCTGGAGCGTGAGCGCGCCGGGGCGTTCCCCGAGCCCGTGGCCGAGCGTGACGTCGCCCTGCCGCGGCGGGCCGATCAGCCGCTCGAGCAGGAAGTCGAAGAGGTCGTTCTCGCGGCTCGTGACGTTGACGATCTCCGCCGCGCGGCCCGCGGGCGTGGCGAGCGCCGCCTCGGCGCGGCTGGCGAACTCGGCCCCGGCGAGAAGGATCGCGCGGTTCACGGCCCGCTCCGGCAGCCGGGCGAGGGCCTGCAGCACCACCCGCGCGCCGAGGGAGTGGGCGAGCGCATGGATGGGCCGGTGCGGCGCGGCGGCGTGCAGCACCTCGATCGCCTCGGCGAGGGCCGCGCCCGCCGCCTCGGCGCGCGCGTAGGCCTGCCAGATCGTGCCGCGCGCGTTCCAGCCGAGCGCGACGCCGAGCCCCTCCTCGGACCCGCCGGTGCCGAAGCCGAGGCCGCGCGGCCAGCTCAGCGCCTTCCAGCAGTCTCCGCGCTCTTCGAGCGCGAGGATGTGGCCGTGGGGGCAGCGCTCGGGGTGGCCGGGGCGGAACTTGTAGCCGTGCACCATCACGATGATCGGCCCGGTGCCCGCGCGCGCCGCCTCGGCGAGCAGCGGCCCGGGCGCATCGGCGCTGCCGTGCAGGTGCGGCGTCTCGCCCAGTGCATCCAGTCGCAGAAGCGGCATCGCCCATGCCCCACTACATCTTGTGGCAAGCGATTAGGGCGGCCATACGAAGCTGGCGTGACGGCCAGGTTACGGATTCGTGACGGTGTTGACGCGCAACAGCTCCGCCGGTAAGCGACAGGTCGTGGCGATTTGTTCACCGGATTGCGGGCCACGTTAAACATGCCGCTAAAGAGGTCAGGACGAAGGCGCCC
>CAZPCU010000548.1:0-1720 GCA_964585075.1 uncultured Rhodobacterales bacterium | reverse complement strand
GATCATGCTCTTCGACGAGCCTACCTCGGCGCTCGATCCCGAGATGATCAAGGAGGTGCTCGACACCATGATCGAGCTCGCCGAAGAGGGGATGACCATGCTCTGCGTCACCCACGAGATGGGCTTCGCCCGCCAGGTGGCGAACCGCGTCATCTTCATGGACCAGGGCCAGATCGTGGAGCAGAACGAGCCGGAGGAGTTCTTCCTGAACCCTCAGAACGAGCGGACGAAGCTCTTCCTCAGCCAGATCCTCGGGCACTGACCGGCGGGGGCGCTACTCGAGCTCCCGAGGGATCACGAAATCCACTGCGCCCGCCGAGCCGAAGGCGGCCTCGGGCCAGTCGTCGATGTCGAAGTCCGCGACCAGCGTCGCGGCCGTCGGGAAGTCGTCGAAGCGGGGATGCTCGGGCGGCGCGGCCAGGATCCGCCCGGCGAACTCCGCCATGCCCGGGTTGTGCCCGATGAGCGCGACGACCCGGCCCTGCGCCTCGCGCAGAACGGCGAGGATCGTCTCCGCCTCGGCGTGGTAGAGGCGCGAGAGACAGGTCACGGGCGCGTCGAGGCCGAGGGCTGCGACCGTCTCGCGCGTGCGCACGGCGTCAGAGCAGAGGACCGCGTCGGGCCGGTAGCCATGCTCCCGAAGCCACACCCCGATGAGCGGCGCGGCGCGGCGGCCCCTAGGATTGAGCGGGCGCTCGTGGTCCGAGAGCGCGGGATCGTCCCAGCTCGACTTGGCGTGGCGGATGAGGATCAGGCGGCGGGTCATGGGCGGGCGAAGGCTCTCATGTGGTAGGCGGATTGCACGTCGGGCCGGCCGTGGCGCCGGCTGACGGGGCAGGCGGCGCGCACGCGGCAGCCGCCGTTCATGCAGGGCGCACCTTCCGGGCTGACGACATGCGCGCGGCAGGCTTCTACCAGATACCCCTCCGCGGAGAGCGCGTCCACCGGGCAGGCGGTGCGGCAGGGCTGCGCCGCGCAGCTTTCGCAGGGGCTTGCCTGCGGGAGCTCCGGCCCCTCCACCCTCCAGGGCAGCGCGAGCGCACCGCGATAGCTGACCCAGAGCCCCGCCGCGTCGTGGACAAGCAAGCCCACCGGCGAGGGCCAGGCGCGCCCGGAGGCCCGCGCCCAGGCAAGGAACGGCGGGTAGGGCGGCCCGTCGGACGGGAAGACCGCCTGTGCGCCGAGCGAGGCCGCCCAGTTTCCGATCACGCGCGCGGACCATCGGTCCAGCGGGTCCGGCGCGCCGTCCCGCCATTCGGGGCTGGCCGTGAACGCGGGCCAGAAGCGCGCGCCGTCGGGCCCGAGCAGAAGGAGGGTGCGGGTCCCCGTCGGCACGCCGTCCCCGGGCCGGGGGTGGAGAAGCCCGAAGACGTCCAGATGCCGGGCCCGGGCGCCTTCGGCGAGCGCGGCGTAGCCCGGCCGGCCCTGCACGGCGCTCAGCGCCCCACGCGCTGGGCGGGCCGGATGAGCGTGCCCGCGCCGTGCTCGGTGTAGAGTTCGAGAAGGCAGGCGTTGGGCGCGCGACCGTCCAGGATCACCACGCCGCGCACGCCGCCCTCGATCGCCGCGAGCGCGGTCTCCGTCTTCGGGATCATGCCGCCCGAGATGACGCCCGACTGGATCATGCCGCGGATCGCTTCCGCGGAAAGCTCGCTCAGCACCTCGCCCTCCGCGCCCTTCACGCCCTCGACATCGGTGAGAAGAAGCAGGCGGTCGGCCT
>CAZPCU010000547.1:0-1723 GCA_964585075.1 uncultured Rhodobacterales bacterium | reverse complement strand
GGGGCCGCTCTCGCTGGACCGGCTGGTCGCGGCGCGGCTCAGAAATGCGCCTTAGGCTCGTCGGGCTTGCCCGCGGCGAGCGCGAGAAGGCCGCCGAGCCCGGCGAAGGCGATCGGGAACATCGTCGCCACGTTGAAGCCGAAGGCGTGATACATCCCCGCCGCCGAGAGGATGAGCAGGACGCCGCCCCAGAGCGCCCGCGCCCGCGCCATCGCCCCGCCGGCGATGGCGAGGAGCGGCGAGAGAATGGAAGTGGCCTGGACGAGACGCGGGTTGTCGAGCGGCCCGAAGACCTCGTTGATCTCCGCGTAGCGGTTGGAAAGCTCCACGTAGCCGTAGCCGAAAAAACCCACGATCATGCCGATCACCCCCGCGATGATCCCGAGCGTCAGTGCCGCGTTGCGCATGGCGTCCTCCCTGGCCTCATCGCCAGATAGGCATCGCTGCGCCCCTATCCAACCAGCGCGGCGCGCAGCTCGTCGGACCAGCCGAGATAGAGCGTCCCGTCATGCTCGAGGAGTGGGCGCTTCATCACCGCCGGGTGGCGCGCGACGAGCTCCTCGGGCGTAAGCGCGCGCTCCTCCTCCGAAAGGCCCCGCCATGTCGCGGAGCGTCGGTTGACGAGATCGCCGCCGAATTGCGCGACGGCCCGTTCGAGCACCTCGCCGGGCAGACCATCGGCGCGGACGTCGACGAGCCGCGCCCCGGGCAGGGATTTCAAAGCCTTGCGGCAGGTCTCACAGGTCTTCAGCCCGTAGATCAGCATTCCGTTCCCCTGTCTTTGCCGGGACTCTCTAGCGCGCAGCGGGCGGCGGTTCATCCCTGTTTTGCTTGCATTTTACATTTCCCGTGCAATCCTCCCGTTGCGGCGACGGCCATTCAGACTCCCGACTCGATCTTCCGATTCCGGACCTGAAGTCCGGATCCGCACCCCCGGCCCGGGCGGGCGGGGCTGACGACGGAAGACGAAGAGGAGACACGGGAGATGCCGACAGGCACCGTGAAATGGTTCAACACCACCAAGGGCTACGGCTTCATCGCGCCCGAGGACGGCGGCAAGGACGTGTTCGTGCACATCTCGGCCGTGGAACGTTCCGGGATGACCGGGCTCGCCGACAATCAGAAAGTGTCCTACGAACTCCAGGAAGGCCGCGACGGCCGCAGTATGGCGGGCGACCTCAAGGCGCTCTGAGAGCCCTCACGCCGCCTGCATCCGTTCCGCCTCGGCCCGCGCCAGGCGGATGAGTTCGGCCATGTAAGGCTTCTCCGCGTCCTCGCTGCGGGTCGCGGCGTAAAGCCTTCGCGTGATCCCGTTCGCGGTAAGCGGGCGGGTCACGTAGTCCGAGCTGTATTTCACCTCGCGCACGACCCAGTCCGGCAGGACCGAGACGCCGCGGTTCGACGCGACGAGAAGAAGGATCACCGCGGTGAGTTCCACCTGCCGGATCGCCGCGGGCTCCACCCTGGCCGGGGTCAGGAGCTGGCTAAACACGTCGAGCCGCGCGCGCTCCACCGGGTAGGTGATGAGCGTCTCTCCCCGGAAATCCCTGGCCTCGATGAAGGGCCTGGCGGCCAGGGGATGGTTCGCGGCGGCGACGAAGACAGGCGAATAGTCGAAAAGCGGCGTGAAGGTGACGCCCGGGAGTTTCTCCGGATCAGAGGACACGACGAGGTCCACCTCCTCCTTGTCGAGCGCCGGCAGGGCGTCGAAGGCGAGGCCGGG
>CAZPCU010000546.1:676-1741 GCA_964585075.1 uncultured Rhodobacterales bacterium | reverse complement strand
GCCGAGATCGAGGAGATTCGCGGCGTGTCGGTCTCCCGCGGCACGGTGGACCAGTTGCTCGAGCTGGAATGGATCCGTTTCGGCCGCCGGCGGATGAGCCCGGGCCGACCCGTCACCTTCGTGGTGACGGACACGTTCCTCGACCATTTCGGGCTCGAGAGCGCCCGCGACCTGCCGGGGCTCGCCGAGCTCCGCGCGGCAGGGCTGCTGGACAGCCGGCCCATGCCCGGTGCGGGCGAAGCCGAGGGCGAGGAAGGCGCGGAGGCGGACCCGGGACAAAGCGAGATGTTCGAGGAATAGCGGAAATCCGCCCTCGCAGGGTCGATAGCCCTGAAAATGGCACGATTCCCCGCTAGGTTGCGAAGGGCAGGGCAGATCGGGAGGCAGCGATGAACCCGGACCGGCTATTCACCATGCTCGTGCGCATGGTCATGCGCAAGGCGGTGAACAAGGGACTCGACACCGGCATCGACCGGATGACGCGCGGCGGCGGAACGGGCCCGCAGGGGGGCGAGGCGTCGCGCCCGGCGCCCGGGCAGGATCGGAGCCGCGCGCGCCAGCTCAAGAAGTCCGTGCGGCTCGCGCGGCGCATGGGGCGCTTCTGACGTCGGTGCCTCAGGGCGCGCGGAAATGCTTCGAGAGCTTGAGGCCCTGGCCCTGGTAATTCGAGGCGATGCCGGCGCCGTATAGCCGCTCGGGCAGCTCCGCCATGCGCTCGTAGACCAGCCGACCGACCACCTGGCCATGCTCCAGCGCGAAGGGCGCCTCGTGGCAGCGCACCTCCAGAACGCCGCGCGCCCCCGCGCCGCCCGCGGCGTCGTGGCCGAAGCCCGGGTCGAAGAATCCCGCGTAATGCACCCGGAACTCGCCCACCATGGCGAGGTAGGGCGCCATCTCGGCGGCGTAGCCCGGCGGGATGTGGACGGCCTCCCGGCTCACGAGGATGTAGAAGGCGCCCGGGTCGAGGATGATCTGCCCATCCTCGGCATGCACCTCCTCCCAGTAGTCCGAGGGCGCGTAGTGGCCGATCCGGTCGAGGTCGATCAGGCCCGTGTGCGGTTTCGC
>CAZPCU010000546.1:0-666 GCA_964585075.1 uncultured Rhodobacterales bacterium | reverse complement strand
GCTCCGGGCGAAGATCCACCGAGAAGCCGAGCCCCTCGGAGATGACGGCCTCGCCCGTGACGAGGGGTGTCTCGGCGTGCAGCCCGCGGAGCGCGGCGTCGCTCAGAACGGCGTGGCCCTCGCGGAAGCGGATCTGGTTGAGCGTCATGCCCGGCCGCACCAGGACGGAGAAGGAGCGCGGGCAGATCTCGGCGTAGAGCGGGCCGTGGTAGCCCTCCGGGATGCGGTCGAACTCGGTGCCGCCGTCGGTGATCGCGCGGGTGAGGAGGTCGAGCCGGCCGGTGGAACTCTTCGCGTTGGCCACGGCGCTGACGCCCGGTGGCAGGGCGAGCCGCTCCTCGATCTCGGCGACGTAGACGCAGCCCTTCTCCAGCACGGCGCCCGCCGCGAGGTCGATCTCGTGCATGGTGAACCGTTCGAGCCGGTTCGCCACGGGGCGCCCGGCGCCCGCGAGGAAGGAGGCGCGCACCCGCCACGCCCGCCGCCCGAGCCTGAGATCGAGGCTCGCGGGCTGGACCTGCGCGTCGGTGACGGGCGTCCCGGCCGCGATTGCGCCCTCGGAGATCATGGCGTGCAGGGTCTGGCAGGGCAGAACGCCGGTCATGCGGACCTCCTTGCGCTGGACATGCCCGTGGTGGTGGGGAAGGAGGAAATGGTCGGGCTAGC
>CAZPCU010000545.1:0-1748 GCA_964585075.1 uncultured Rhodobacterales bacterium | reverse complement strand
CGTGAAGCACGTCGAAGCGGTGGGTCGGAAATCCCGGATCGAGGAGCGGCTGGTCGGCCGCCCCAGGGCGGAGCTGGAGGTAAAGCGCGGCCGAGCGCTCCAGCCAGTCCAGGAGCGCCGCGCCGCTCACGCGCACCAGCTGCAGCGCGTTTCCGAACGGGTAGAGATCTGCCAGGTGCCGGGCGCTCAGCGGACCGGCCGGAATGTCGACATAATGTTCCGGCCCTCCCGGGCCGCCCGCCTTGAAGGGCGCGACGGCCGAAAGAAGCGGCAGCTCCGCGAGATGCGTGCCCTCGATGGCCCGGCGCGCGGCGTCGCGCTGCGCCTCGGCGACGAGGCGCAGCGCCGGGGCGTCCGTCAGGAGCGCGAAATGGCTGTGAAGGGCGCGCGCGGCGGCACCCGCCGGAGCGGCCAGCCGCGCGCGCGCAGCCTCGTGGTCATGCGCCGCGGCGCGGACGACGCCCGCGTCCTCGCCGTCCCCTTCCGCCGGGGCGAGCCGCCGCGCGCTGTGCGCCGCCACGCGCCAGCCGACCGTCCCGCGCCGCTCTAGGACGAGATCGACGACGCCGACGCCCCGGCCCAGGAAATCCGGCATGACGGCCGGCTTGCCGGCAAGCGTGGCACCGGGCGCGTCGTCCGGCGGGAAGGCGCCATGGCTGTGCCCCGCGATGACCACGTCGAGGCCGGGCAGGGCGGCAAGCGCGCGCGCCGCGTTCTCCGCGCCGGGCGTCTCCGTCCGGTCGCCCAGGCCGCTGTGGGCGAGCGCGATCACCATGTCCGCCCCTTCGGCGCGCATGCGCGGCACGAGGCGGCGCGCGGTCTCGACGATCCCGAGAGCGCGGACCTGCCCGCCGAGCGCACGCGCGTTCCAGCGCACGGTCTGCGGCGGCGCGAGGCCCAGCACGCCGATGCGGACCGTCGCGCGTCCGCCGCGCCCGGTCTGCAGGTCGCGGGAGATGAGCGCGTAGGGCGGCAGAAGCGGAACGCCGCCTTCGCCGATGAAATTCGCGAGCACCACCGGGAAGCGGGCGTCCGCGAGCGCGCTGCGCAGGAAGCCGAGGCCATAGTCGAAATCATGGTTGCCCAGCGTGGCCGCGTCGTAGCCGAGCGCCGCCATCGCCGCGATCGCCGGGTGCGGGGCGCCGCCGCGATCCGCCCAACGCTCGGCGACGTCGTCGGCCAGCGGCGTGCCCTGCAGCGTGTCGCCGTTGTCGAGGAGAAGCGCGCCCGGCACCTCGTCCCTCAGCCGCCGGATGAGCGGGCCGAGAACCGCGAGGCCGCTTCGCGGGTCGGGCTGGTCCGTGGCGTAGTCATGGCCGAGGATCGCGCAATGCAGGTCCGTCGTCGCGATGATGCGCAGCTGCGCCGCGTCGGGCGTGAGGATCAGGGGGACGAAACGTTCTGTCATCTCGGCAGGCTCGGGTTCTCGGCAGCCTGAACCATTTAGGACTGTAATGTCCCGGGAAATGCAACCCTAAGCAATCATGCGCCCAGTCTTTCGGCTTTCCGCTGGCGCGGGGCGCGCTTCGCGTGCCATGGCTCTGGCGGGGCAGAGTCGGGGTGAAGGACGACGCGCGGCATGCGGCATGCGGAGACGGTGTCTTTCGGCGGATCGGGACTCGATCGCGCGGACGCGCTTCGGGGCGATGCATCGGCGCTCGCCGCGGCGGCGGCCGATCCCGGCACCTCAGTCCTCCCGCTCTGGCGCGGTCGCCCGCTCCTGGCCGGGGCGGCGCACGATCGCCTGG
>CAZPCU010000544.1:0-1750 GCA_964585075.1 uncultured Rhodobacterales bacterium | reverse complement strand
CGGTATAGAAACCGGCCAGCACCACTTCGCCCCCCTTGGCGATGCGCCCGATCAGCGTGTCGAGCAGCGCATCGTTGCCGGAGGCGTCGTAGATCGCGCGGTAATCGCGGCGCGGATCCTCGTCCGGGTGGAGGACCTCGTAGCCCTCCGCGCCGCCACGGCGGTCTCTGTCGATCTCCCAGACGGTGGGCGCCGGAGCCCCCGCGGCGATGGTCAGCCGCGCGAGAAGGCGGCCGAGCACCCCGTGGCCGACGACGAGATCGGGCACCGTCTTGTCGAGCCCGGCCATCGCGTGCCGCGCGGTCGCGGCGAGCGCGAGCAGCGCGCCCTCGGCGCCCCAGCCCGCGTCGATGGGCGTGACGCGGTCGGCCTGGGTGACGAGCGTGCGGGCGGCGCCGCCGAAAAGGCCGAAGGCGCCGTCGAAGCAGTTGGCCCCCGGCACGAAGACATGCTGGCCGGGGTGGTAGCCGGTGGCCGGATCGGCCTCCACGATCTCGCCCGCGGCCTCGTAGCCGGGCACGAGCGGGTAGCCCATCCCGGGGAAGGGCGGCATCTGGCCGGTGTAGAAGAGCTTTTCGGTCCCGGTGGAAATGCCCGAATGGTCGATGCGCACCACCAGATCGCCGGCGCCCGGCTCCGTGAGCGGAACGGTGTCCAGGTGAAGGTCTCTCGGACCGTCAAGAAGAACAGCGGCGGTATCCATGTTCTCTCTCCCACCAGCGCCAGCCTGACGAGTCGGACAAGGGACGCGTCCTGGCATGGTGAGTGTCAGTTTAGCTTTACAGTCACGACTGTCAATGATGAGAGACGTTTTCTTGTGCAACGCCTGTCACGCGCGCTTGACGGCCGTGAGCGCGGCGGTGACGTAGGGGCGTGGCGCACGGGGCGCGCGGATCTCCGCGAAGCCCGCCGCCTCCGCCATTTCCGCGATCCGCGCCGCGGAGCGCACGCGCCCCGTGCGCATCGCCATGGTGTAGAAGGCGAAGTAGACATCCGTGGCGCGGTCGGGCCGCTCGCCGCCCGACATGGGCTCCGCCACGATCAGCCGCCCGCCCGGCGGCAGCGCCGCGTACGCCTTCGCCAGGAGGTCGCGCACCGTGGCGTCCTCGTGATCGTAGAGCACCCGAATCAGCGAGATCGCGTCGGCGCCCTCGGGAAGCGGCCCGTCCCGGAAGGAGCCGGGATGGAAGGTGGTGCGCGCCGCGAGGCCGGCGGCGCCCATCTGGCGGCGCGCTTCCTCGATCACCTCCGGCAGGTCGAGAAGCGCGAGCTCGAGCGCCGGATGTCGCGCCGCGGCGGCGCGCAGGAAGGCGCCAGTGCCCCCGCCCACGTCGAGAAGCCGCCGCACCCCGCGCAGCGGCACCATCCGCAGCGCGTCCTGGGCCACCAGCCCCTGAGACTGGGTCATCAGGTCGGAGTAGGCGCGCGCGGTGGCGGGATCGAGCCCCTCCCCGGCGCCGAAGACATAAGGCCAGACGCGGGCGAGCTCGGTCTCCGCCTCGCCCCGCAGGAGCGCCACCGGGTCCGCCATGTCCCGGTAGAAGGCGCCATGGTGGCGAATCATCGGCACGAGCCCCGGCACGCCCGCGAGCGCCGCGCCGCGCGCCGTCACGGCGAAGCGCCCGTCTCGGCGGCGGCGGAGCACCCCCATCGCCGCCCCCGCCTGCAGAAGCGCGGTCATGCGCTCTCCCGGCACGTCCGTGGCGCGGGCGAGATCCGAGGGCGCGCGCGGCCCGTCCATCAGCGCCCC
>CAZPCU010000543.1:0-1750 GCA_964585075.1 uncultured Rhodobacterales bacterium | reverse complement strand
CGCCCGCTTGACCCTTCGACCGCTTCGCGCCCGATGAGTTTCGCCCGCCCGATGACGCCCGCCGCGCCGCCCTCGCCCCGCTGCCTGACGATCGCGCAGCTCGCGCCGCGCGGGGCCTGGCAGCTCGGCCTGATGCACGACCGGCCCGAGCATCTTCTGCTCTGGACCACCAAGGGCCAGGGGCGCGCGACGATAGAAGGCGTGCGCCGCGGCGTCTCGGTGCACAACGCGATCTTCCTGCCGGCGGGCACGCTCTTTTCCTTCGAGATCGGCGCCCAGGGCTTCGGGCAGGCCGTGGCGGTTCCGCCCGGCGCGGGAATCGCGCTGCCCGAGGAGCCCGCGCATCTCCGGATCCGCGACGCCTTCGCCCAGAGCGAGCTCACCGGCCTGATCGAGGCCATGCAGCGCGAACAGGGGCGTGGGCGCCCCCTCGCCTCCGAGGCGCTGGCCGCCCACGCGGCGCTCGTCTCGGTCTGGCTGCGCCGCCAGCTCGCCGCGCGCGACGCGCCGGCCTCCGAGACCGCCGCCCAGCGGCTGGTGCGCCGCTACAGCCGCCTCGTCGCCCGGGGCTACCGCTCGGACCGCGTGATGGCCGATTACGCCGCGCAGCTCGACGTCACGCCCACCCATCTCTCGCGGGTCTGCAAGGACTGCGCGGGGCTGAGCGCCGCCGACATCCTGACAGAGCGCACCGTGCATGCCGCGCGAAGCGCGCTTTCCGAAGCCGCCCCCAGCGTGCAGGAGGTGGCGCGCATGCTCGGCTTCTCGAGCGCGGCCTATTTCACCCGCTTCATCCAGCACCACACCGGGCAGACGCCCACCGCGCTCCGCCGCGCCGCGCTGGAGGGCGCCGGGGCGCGGGCGCGGTGAGCTGCGACATCGCGGCGCACCATGTCGCTTTGCGACAAGAAGGATGTCGCTTTTTTGACAGGAAATGCCGAACGCGGGCGTTGACGCCGGGCGGCGGCTCGTGCCCAATGGACCATCAAGGGGATGCGAGCCTCGCCCACGGGCGTCCGTTGGCGGCTGGCCGAAAGAGCCCCGGCATCGAGTCTCTAGGGACCGAAGACAGGAGAGTTGAATGACCCACCCGACGATCAACGGCAAACCGGTGCATCCCGCGGCGCTGATGTATGCGGAGGAGTTCAGGGCCGGCAAGCTCAGCCGGCGCGAGTTCCTGGCGCGTGCCTCGTCGCTCGGCGTCACCGCCGCGGGCGCCTACGCGCTCGGCGGGCTGGGCCGTCCGGCTGCCGCGCAGGCGACGCCACGGGACGGCGGCACCCTGCGCTTCCAGATGGAAGTGCGCGCGCTCAAGGATCCGCGCACGGCGGACTGGTCGCAGATCGCCAACGTCTATCGCGGCTGGCTCGACTACCTCGTCGAGTACCAGCCCGACGGCACGTTCCGTCCGATGCTCCTCGAGAGCTGGGAGATCAACGAGGACGCCACCGAGTACCAGCTCAAGGTGCGGGAGGGCGTGCTCTGGAACAACGGCGAGGAGTTCACCGCCGAGGACGTGGCCCACAACATCCGCCGCTGGGGTGACAAGAACGTCGAGGCGAACTCCATGGCCGCGCGGGTGGCCTCGCTCATCGACGACGAGACTGGCCAGATCCGCGACGGCGCGGTGGAGGTGACCGGCCCGCACACGCTCACCCTGCGCCCGAGCGTGCCCGACATCACGCTCATCGCGGGCTTCGCCGACTACCCCGCCGCCGTGGTGCACCAGAGCTACGCGGGCGAGAATCCG
>CAZPCU010000542.1:0-1752 GCA_964585075.1 uncultured Rhodobacterales bacterium | reverse complement strand
GGGCCGAGGCCGCCGATGCCGCCGCCGCAGGGGAGGCCGCATGACCCGCAATTTCGCCCCTCCCGCCGCGTCCGGCTGCCGGAACGCCCCGATTCTCAAGGAGCGCGGCCAGCGCGAGGTCTTCTGCGGGCTGACGGGAATCATCTGGCTGCACCGCAAGATGCAGGACGCCTTCTTCCTGGTGGTGGGTTCGCGCACCTGCGCACATCTCCTGCAATCCGCCGCGGGCGTGATGATCTTCGCCGAGCCGCGCTTCGGCACGGCGATCCTGGAAGAACAGGACCTTGCCGGCCTCGCCGACGCGCACGAGGAACTCGAGCGCGAAGTGGAACGGCTGCTGTCACGCCGGCCTGACATTCGCCAGCTTTTCCTCGTGGGCTCCTGCCCGTCGGAGGTGATCAAGCTCGACCTCGCCCGCGCGGCGGAGCGCCTCACCCAGCGCCACGCGCCCCATGTGCGGGTGCTGAACTACTCGGGCTCGGGGATCGAGACCACCTTCACGGAAGGCGAGGATGCCTGCCTCGCCTCGATGGTGCCTGTCCTGCCGGAAACCGACGCGCGCCAGCTCATGCTCGTGGGCGCGCTGCCCGACGTGGTCGAGGACCAGGCGCTCTCGCTGCTGGAGCAGCTCGGCGTCGGCCCCGTCACCGTGCTGCCGGCCGCGCGGGCGAGCGACCAGGTCGCCGTCGGCCCCAACACCGTGGTGGCGCTGACCCAGCCCTTCCTCGGTGCGACCCTGCAGGAACTGGAGCGCCGCGGCGCACGGCACCTGCCCGCCCCCTTCCCGTTCGGCGAAGAGGGAACGACCGCCTGGCTTCGCGCCGTGGCCGCCGAGTTCGGCGTCCCGGACGAGCGGTTCGAGGAGGTCACGGCGGCGCCTCGCGCCCGCGCGCGCAAGGCGGTCGCGCAGGCGGCGGAGCGACTCAACGGCCGTTCGGTCTTCTTCTTCCCGGACAGCCAGCTGGAAATCCCGCTCGCGCGCTTCCTCACCCGCGAATGCGGGATGCAGGCGGTCGAGGTCGGCGCCCCCTACATCAACAAGCAGGTGGTCGGCCCCGACATGGACCTGATGGCCGAGGGGCCGGTGATCTCGGAAGGGCAGGACGTGGACCTGCAACTCGACCGCGTGCGCGCGGCGCGGCCCGACCTGACCGTTTGCGGCCTGGGCCTCGCCAACCCGCTGGAGGCGGAGGGGCTGACGACGAAGTGGGCGATCGAGCTCGTCTTCACGCCCGTGCATTTCTACGAGCAGGCGGGCGACCTCGCGGGGCTCTTCTCGCGCCCGATCCGCCGCCACGACCTTCTGAAGCTGGAGGCCGCGGAATGAAGCTGTCGGTCTGGACCTACGAAGGCCCCCCGCATGTCGGCGCGATGCGCGTCGCCACGGGGATGACCGATCTGCATTACGTGCTGCACGCGCCGCAGGGCGACACCTATGCCGACCTGCTCTTCACCATGATCGAGCGGCGCGACCATCGCCCGCCGGTGACCTATACGACCTTCGAGGGCCGTGACCTGGGCGAGGACACCGCGGGCATCTTCAAGAAGACCTGTCAGGACGCCTATGACCGGTTCAAGCCGCAGGCGCTGATCGTCGGCGCCTCCTGCACGGCGGAGCTGATCCAGGACGACCCCGGGGGTCTCGCCGAGACCATGGGCATCCCGGTCCCGGTCGTCGCGCTGGAGCTTCCATCCTACCAGCGGAAGGAAAACTTCGGCACCGACGAGACGTTCTATCAACTCGTCCGCGCG
>CAZPCU010000541.1:0-1759 GCA_964585075.1 uncultured Rhodobacterales bacterium | reverse complement strand
TGATAGGTCGCCACCGTCCCGTCCGTGCCGGGCAGGCGGCCATGCGCGCCGGGGCCGATGCCGGCGTACGGCCCGCCGCGCCAGTAGGTCAGGTTGTGGCGGCATTCCCTGCCTGCCCGGGCCCAGTTGGAAATCTCGTAGTGCCGGTAACCGGCGGCGGCCAGCATGTCCTCGGCAACCGCGCCCGTGTAGAAACCGTCGCGCCCGTCCCGCGCCACGCGCCGGAGCGCCTCGGCCTGGCCGGGGGCGCGGAACACCGCGCCGGCCGCCGGCGCCGCGCCGTTCAGCGTGTAGAGATCCCGCGCCGCGCCCTTGAGAACCGCGGTGTCGCCCGCCCAGTCGAAGGCCACGCGCGGCGCCACGGGCACGCCCTGTTCCGCGGCCTCGATGGCGGGGGCGAGCAGCGCGTCGATGCCGAGCCGGCCATGGGTCTCGGCCAGGGTGCAGAAGGCGTCGATGGCTCCCGGAACGGTGACGGCCTGCGCGCTGTAGGGCGGGATCGCTTTCAGCCCCTCGGCCCGGAGCGCCGCCGGGTCCGCCGCGGCCGGCGCGCGGCCCGACCCGTTGAGCGCCGTGACCTCGCCGGTGGCCGGATCCGAGATCAGCGCGAAGCAGTCGCCGCCGATCCCCGTCATGTGCGGTTCGCAGAAGCCCAGCATCACCGCGCCGGCGATGGCCGCGTCGGCGGCGGTGCCGCCCCGGCGAAGAATGTCCACCGCGGTCAGCGCGGCCAGGGGGTGCGACGTGGCGCACATGCCTTCCGAGGCGAAGACGGCCGACCGGCCGGGACGTTGGAAATCGCGCATGATGCCCTCCCCGCATGACGCAAGCCGATGCGTTTTCGGGGCTCGCGCGGCGAATTGCAAGGGTCAGGAGAGGGGATGGGGAAGACCTCGGTGCCGCGCACTGGGTGGGGGCTGTTGACGACGCGGCACCGAGGGAAGCCTATGCAGCTACAGGAGTTTTATCGCCCGGCATTCTGTCCGGTATTGGGAGTCATTGCGGCGTTTTCGGGGCAGGCTGCCGGCGCCGCGTCGAGCTGGAAGCGCAACTCGTTCCTGCCGGCATCGCGGCTGTAGTGGATTTCCGTGGCCAGGCTGCGGATGAGCGGCCAGCCGAAGCCGCCTTCGGGCAGCACGGCCGGGCGGGTCGAAAGCGACGGCAGCGACTCCTCGGGCAGACGCCCCCCCGGCATCGCGCGCCCGTCATCCGTGACGACGAATTCCACGGATCCGCCCTTCGGCATGGCCGCGATGCGGATCGCGCAGGGCGACTCCGAGGCGCCCGCATGCTCCACCACGTTGTTGAGCACTTCGGCCAGCAGCAACTCGGCGGCCGCGCGCGCCGATTCGTCGGTGAACGCGGAAGCGAGGGCGTCCATCACGCGGCCGAGCGCGGCGCGCACCGCGTCCGGGCGGCCCGGGCAGCAGACGGTGGCCCCGGCCTGCGCCTCCGCGGTGCGGCAGGGCGCGCTCACCGGGGCGCCCGCCCTCTGCCGGGCGTCCTCATGCCGACCGCTCTTGCAGGGCGTGTTCGACGCTGTCGTGAATCGTGAAGATCGTGTCCATCCGCGTCAGCCGGAACACCTTTTCCACGGCGGGGGTGAGGCCCGCGAGTTCGAGGCGCGAGGCGCCGTCGAGCTGCTTCATCGCGGCGACGATGGCGCCCAGCCCGCTCGAATCGATGAACTCCACCCGCGAGAGGTCGAGCAGCACGCGCGCCGGCGGCGCGTCTCCGGGTGCGGGCGCCGTGACCTCGC
>CAZPCU010000540.1:0-1761 GCA_964585075.1 uncultured Rhodobacterales bacterium | reverse complement strand
TCTACGCCGTGGGCTTCGGCGGCGGGCAGGTCGACATCACCAACGGCAAGTTCGTCTTCTCCTGCACCGAGGCCTACCGCGTGAAGAACGGCAGGATCGGCGCGCCGGTGAAGGGCGCCACGCTGATCGGCGACGGCGCGACGGCGCTGCGCAACGTGCGCGCGGTCGGCAAAGACATGGCGCTCGACCCGGGCATCGGCACCTGCGGCAAGGACGGGCAGTGGGTGCCCGTGGGCGTGGGCCAGCCGAGCGTGACGATCGGCGGGCTGACCGTGGGCGGCGCGCAATCCGGGTGACGCCGCCACGGTTTACGCGTCGTTAACCCGCCGTGCGTTAGGGATGATTCCGCAAGACGGCGGAGCGGCGATGGCCGGGAATTCAGTTTCTTCCACTCACCCCCCACTCCCACACACCCAGGAAGACGACGCGGTCGCGTGGCTTCGCCTCTTGCGCTCCCGCCGGGTGGGTCCGGCCACCTTCCACAGGCTCATGGCGGAGCACGGCTCGGCCACAGCCGCGCTCGACGCCCTGCCCGAGGTCGCCCGCGCCGCGGGGGTGGAGGATTACCGCCCCTGCCCCAGGGGCGTGGCCGAGGCGGAACTCGCCGCGGGCCGCGCCGCCGGGGCGCGGCTGCTCCGCCACGGTCATCCGGGCTACCCCGCCGCGCTCGCCGATCTGCCGGACGCGCCGCCCGCCCTCTGGGCCGTGGGACGGGCGGAGATGCTGGAGCGTCCGCTCGTCGCTCTCGTGGGGGCGCGGAACGCATCTTCCCTCGGCACGCGCATGGCCCGCGCCCTCGCCCGCGGCCTCGCCGAGGCGGGGTTCGCCGTCGTCTCGGGCCTGGCGCGCGGCATCGACACCGCCGCCCATCACGCGGCGCTCGACTCCGGCACCGTCGCGGTGCTCGCCGGCGGCGTCGACGTGCCCTACCCCGCGGAGAACGCGGAGCTGTTCCAGCTCTTGGCGGAAAGGGGGCTCAGGCTCTCCGAACAACCGCCCGGCCGCACGCCGCAGGCCCGCCATTTCCCGGCGCGCAACCGCATCATCTCGGGGCTGGCGCGCGCCGTCGTGGTGGTCGAGGCGGCGGCGCGGTCGGGCAGCCTCATCACCGCGCGCGCCGCGCTCGACCAGGGCCGCGAGGTGCTGGCCGTGCCCGGCCACCCCTTCGACGCGCGGGCCGCGGGCAGCAACCTGCTCATCCGCGACGGGGCGCGCCTCGTGCGCAACGCAGAGGACGTGATCGAGGCGATCGGCACGCCGGCGCCGGCGCGCGACGCGCCCGCGCTTCCCCTCGCCGCGCCGGACCCTGCCGCGGCGCCACCCCCGTCCCGGCGAAACCTCGCCGGCCCCGCGGCGCTGCACGGCGAGATCCTCGACAGGCTCGGCCCCTCGCCGCTGGCCGAGGATCAGCTCCTGCGCGATCTCGGCCTGCCGGCCGCGGAGGTCGCGCCCGCGCTCCTCGAACTCGAGCTCGACGGCCGGATCGCCCGGCGCCCGGGCGGCCTTCTCGCCCGGGCCTGAGCCGGGCCTGAGCAGGGCCGCCGCCGCCCGGGCCGAAAGGCGGCCGATTGACTTGAAGGGCTTGCACCCCACATGGTGCGCGGTCATATCCCCCGGCAGCAACCGCAGGAGCCGCCCCCCAGCATGCCCGTCGTCGTCGTCGAATCCCCGGCCAAGGCCAAGACCATCAACAAGTACCTTGGCGACGACTACACGGTTCTGGCCTCCTACGGGCATGTCCGCGACCTGCCGCCCAAGGAC
>CAZPCU010000539.1:0-1786 GCA_964585075.1 uncultured Rhodobacterales bacterium | reverse complement strand
CGATCAACAAGGACGAGGAAGCGCCGATCTTCCAGGTCGCCGATTACGGCCTCGTCGCGGATCTCTTCGAGGCCCTGCCGGAACTGACCGAGAAGCTCGGCTGACACCGGAGCAGACGGAAGGATCGCGAAGGCCCGCCCCCGTGGCGGGCCTTTTCGCGTCAGCCGTCGAGGAGCGCGCGCACGGCGGGCGCCAGCGTCTCTGCCGCCTCGGCATGGGCGCGCGGGCCGGGCAGGCCCGATGCGGCCGCGGCCTCGGTGTCCGCGAAGACCATGCCCTCCGTCCCCTCGCCCCGGGCGGCGGCGCTCGGCACGGCCACGACGACGTCGGCCACCGCGGGCCGCAGCGCGTCGATCATCTTCCGCGTGACGAAGAGCGGCTCCGGCGCATGGGCGTCGGTGGCGTCTTCAGCGCTCGCGTCGGGGGCGTGGCCCGCGAACCAGAGAAGCAGCACGGGCGCGTCGATCCGCTCGATCAGCGTCCGCATCCGAGCGACCCAGGCCGTGCGCATCTCCTCCCGAAGCATGGCGAAGCGCTCCGCGCCGCAGGCGGAAAGCGCCGAGAGCATGTGCCGCGTGAAATGGAAATCGGTGAAATCCACCTCCGCGAAGAGCGACGTCATCAGAGGGGACGGACGAAGGAAGCGATCGTTCCGCCTTGGATGCACGCTGTAGAAGCGGTTGCTCAGGTTCTGCGCACCCATCACCTGCAGGATGGCGAGCCGCGCCCCGGCCGCCGCCTCCAGCACCGCCGCATCGTTCACGAGAGCGTCCACCCCGGCGTTCACGACGCCCAGGTTCACGCACGCCGCGCCGATCCGATCCTCGAGCCGCGCGGGATAGGGCCGCGGCGTGAACTTGCCGAAGGTCTCCGTTCCGCCGAGGCAGGCCACGTAGTCGCCCGCGAGGCTCCGGCGCGGCCCGCGGAAGACGAGTTTCGAATTTCCGTAGCGGCACGGGGCATAGTCCAGCCCGCCCCGGCCAGGCTTTTCGTAGGTCATCACACCCGCCACTTTTTTCGTCTCACCCGCGGACGAGACTGGGCAGCGGGGGTTTACACGGGACTAAGCCTCTATTTTCCCGAAACTTTTCGAGATTCACCCCGGGCTTGGCAAGACAACCTTGCAGGCCCTATGGTCACACGCGCGACAGAGGGGTCCTGCTGCGGGATTCCGCGCGCGGCATGAGGCGGGAAAAGAGGAGCGGCAGCCATGGAGATCGAAAGCGTCGGCGTGGTTGGCGCCGGGCAGATGGGCAACGGCATCGCGCATGTCATGGCGCTTGCCGGCTACGACGTTCTTCTGAACGACATCAGCCAGGAGGCGCTCGACGAGGCGCTCGCGCTCATCGACAGGAACATGTCCCGCCAGGTGTCCCGGGGCAAGATCGCCGAGGAGGACAAACGCGCCGCGCTCGCTCGAATCCGCCCGACGCTGGAACTCGCCGATCTCGGCCAGGCGGACCTCGTGATCGAGGCGGCCACCGAGCGGGAGGAGGTGAAGCAGAAGATCTTCGACACGCTGGGCCCGCATCTGAAGCCCGAGACGATCCTCACCTCCAATACCTCGTCGATCTCCATCACGCGGCTGGCGAGCCGAACCGACCGGCCCGAGAAATTCATGGGCTTCCATTTCATGAATCCGGTGCCCGTGATGCAGCTTGTCGAGCTCATCCGCGGAATCGCCACGGACGAGGAGACCTTCGCGGCGTGCAAGGCGGTCGTGGACAGGCTCGGCAAGACGTCGGCCTCGGCGGAGGACTTCCCCGCCTTCATCGTCAACCGCATC
>CAZPCU010000538.1:0-1788 GCA_964585075.1 uncultured Rhodobacterales bacterium | reverse complement strand
CCCTCGCCGATCGTCGAATCGACCGGCACCGGCGGCGGCATGCAGATCTTCTGCGGCGGCATCGGTGAAGACTACGCCGACATCACCGGCGCCTCGCGCCGCATGAAGCCGTCGGAATACCAGCTGTGCATGGATGGCGGCGTGACGGACATCACCGAGGCGCGCATCGGCTCTGACGGCCTGTCGATCGCCATCTCGCGCGACAACGACTTCGCCTGGGACCTGACGCTGTCCGAAATCTACCTGGCGCTCGCCGCGATGGTGCCGGTGGACGGCGAGTGGGTCGAAAACCCCTACAGCACCTGGAACGAGATCAACCCCGATCTGCCGGAAACCGAGATCGAGGTTCTGGGCCCCCCGCCGACCTCGGGCACCCGTGACGCCTTCGTCGAGCTGGCGATGTGGGAAGGCTGCATGGAACTCGACTATGTCGCCGAGAACCACGACGAGGACTGGGTCGAGGAGAACTGTTCGCGCATGCGCACCGACGGTCCCTTCATCGAGGCCGGCGAGAACGACAACCTGATCGTGCAGCGCCTGCAGGCCAACTCGGACGCCATGGGCATCTTCGGCTACTCCTTCCTGTTCGAGAACCAGGACACGCTGAAGGCCGTCATGATCAACGGCGTCGAGCCGGAATCCGAAACCATCGCCGACGGCTCCTACCCGATCTCGCGCCCGCTGTACTTCTACATCAAGAACGCGCATCGCGGCGTGATCCCGGGCTTCGAGGAGTTCCTCGAAGAGTACATGTCCGAGGACGCGCTGGCGCCCGGCGGCTACCTCGAAGAGCGCGGCCTGGTTCCGCTCTCCGAAGAGGCGCGTGACGAACTGCGCGAGCGGGTGGCGAACGCCGTCACCATGGATCCGATCGAATAAGACGGCTTCCACTGCATCCGACCGCCCGGCCCCGTGCCGGGCGGTCAACACTTTTTCCAGGTCGTTGCCCATGACACTCGCCCCCTTCGTCATCCTGCTGCTGGCCGCGATCGTCGGCTATGCGATCAATCTTCAGGCCGCCCGGGCCATCCGCAGCGGTGGCGACCGGCTGCACTCGCTGGAAGGCTTTCACGCGCTGTTCTCGGCTCTGCTGGTGCTCGTGCCGGTGCTGACGCTTGTGCTGATCTGGCTCGCCGTCGAAGGCGCGGTGATTCACCGTATCCTGATGGCATCTCTGCCCGAGGGCGTTCTCGACGGGCTGGGATCGGGGCAGATCCAGCTGATCGGCGCAGAAATCCGGTCGATCGCGGGGGGGCGCATCTTCGGAACGCCCGAGGACTGGAAACTGGAGGCGGCGGAGCGGCTGGTGCGCTACCGCGAGATCGCGTCCTGGCTTCTGGTCGTGGTCGTGGTCCTGCTGGCCGCCGGGCTGATCGCCTTCGCGCGAAGCACCGTGGCGGCCGAGTTCCGCGCGCGCCAGCGCGTGGAGCGGATCACCTCGGGGCTGATGATCTTCTGCGCGACGGTGGCGATCTTCACCACGGTGGGCATCGTCGTCGCGCTGACCTTCGAGACGATCAAGTTCTTCCAGATGGTCCCGTTCACGGAATTCCTGTTCGGCCTGAACTGGGAGCCGCAGATCCCCATCCGCGAGGACCAGATCGCGGCCGAAGGCGCCTTCGGCGCGGTGCCGGTCTTTCTGGGCACCATCGTGATCGCGACAGTCGCGCTGCTCGTCGCGGTGCCGGTGGGCCTGCTGACTGGGATCTACCTCAATGAATTCGCGCCCCGAAAGGTGCGCGCGGCGGTCAAGCCGGTGCTCGAGATCCTCGCCGGGGTGCCGACCGT
>CAZPCU010000537.1:470-1790 GCA_964585075.1 uncultured Rhodobacterales bacterium | reverse complement strand
AGGCCCGGTGATAGGGCGTACCGGAGAGGATCGTGACGGCGCGGTATAGCTGTTCGGCCAGCATGGCCCGCGCCAGCGCATGCGGCCAGACCATGGGGCCCAGGGAGAGCACGAGATCGGCGCGCGCGCGGAACTCGGGAGAGAGGCCGTCCGCACCGCCGATCAGGAAGGCCGCGTCCTGCCGCCCGCCGTCGCGCCAGCCTGCGAGCCGGCCGGCGAAGTCCGGCGAGGTCATCGCGCGGCCGCGCTCGTCGAGCGCCGCCACCACCGCGCCGCGCGGCAGGGATTTCTCCAGAAGGGCCGCCTCGGCCTCCGGGCCGCCGCCGCGCCGCGCCTCGACCTGCTGCTCGACGCCGAACGTCAGGCCGAGAGATCGCCCGGCCCGGTCGAACCGGTCGAGATAGTCGTCGATCAGCGCGCGCTCCGGGCCGCCGCGCAGGCGCCCCACGGCGCAGATGTGGACGCGCACGCCCTCAGGCGCGGCTGGCCGCCGCCGCGGGCGTCATCCACATCTTCTCGAGCTGGTAGAACTCGCGCACCTCGGGCCGGAAGACGTGGACGATCACGTCGCCCGCGTCGATCAGCACCCAGTCGCCCGCCTCCTTGCCCTCGACGGTGCAGCGCACGCCGAGTTCCTGCTTCAGCGTGTCCACCAGCCGGTCCGAGATCGCGGCGACCTGGCGCGACGAGCGGCCCGAGCAGATCACCATGAGATCCGCCATCGCCGACTTTCCGCGCAGATCGATCTGCACGATGTCTTCGGCCTTGCTGTCTTCGAGGGTGGAAAGGATGAGCGAGGCGAGCGAGACGCCCGTTTCCTCGGTCACGGGATGGCCCATCATGTGCATCCCGGTGTCTGCGGCGGCCGCCGCATCAACGTCGAAAGACAGGACATCGTCCTCCTTTTCTGTCGCGCCGGCCAGGCGCCCCGGCGCAAGGCGTGAAGGAAAGGTAGCAAGCAGGCGGTGACATTTCAATGAAGCCTCGTGCGGCCGCGCGAAACCTGGGCATCGCGCCACGCTTGCGAGTCGCCGGGCGGAGTTGTATCTCCTTGCCGCATGACGCGGATCTTCGACATGGACGATCGGGCGCGCCTGCCCTGGCGCTTCTACGGCGCGGCGCTCAGCGTGCTCGCGCGGCTATGACGCGCAAGGCGCCCGGGCATCGCGCCCCGCGCCGTCCAGCCCGTCCAGACACTGACACCCGAATCCGGGAGAGACCGCAATGTCCCCCAAGACGCTCTACGACAAGATCTGGGACGCCCATCTCGTCCACGAGGACGAGGACTTCTACGCGTACTTCCGCCAGGCGACGCCGATC
>CAZPCU010000537.1:0-460 GCA_964585075.1 uncultured Rhodobacterales bacterium | reverse complement strand
TCGTCCACCAAGACGAGGACGGCACCAGCCTCCTCTACATCGACCGCCATCTCGTCCACGAGGTGACGAGCCCGCAGGCCTTCGAGGGGCTGCGCATGGCCGGCCGGAAGGTCCGCGCGCCCGACAAGACCATCGCTGTGCCCGACCACAACGTGCCCACGACGCCCGACCGCGTGAACGGCATCGAGAACGAGGAGAGCCGCATCCAGGTGGAGGCGCTCGACCGAAACGCCCGTGACTTCGGGCTCAACTACTATCCCGTGAACGACATCCGGCAGGGGATCGTCCACATCGTGGGGCCGGAGCAGGGCTGGACGCTGCCCGGCATGACGGTCGTCTGCGGCGACAGCCACACCGCGACCCACGGCGCCTTCGGCGCGCTCGCCCACGGCATCGGCACCTCCGAGGTCGAGCACGTGCTGGCCACGCAGACGCTGATCCAGAAGAAGTCGAAGAACAT
>CAZPCU010000536.1:0-1791 GCA_964585075.1 uncultured Rhodobacterales bacterium | reverse complement strand
AGGACAAGCGCGTGGTCGTGATCGGCGGCGGCGACACGGCGATGGACTGCGTGCGCACCGCCGTGCGCCAGGGCGCGACCAGCGTGAAATGCCTTTACCGGCGCGACCGGCAGAACATGCCCGGCTCCCAGCGCGAGGTGGCCAATGCCGAGGAGGAGGGCGTCGAGTTCGTCTGGCTTTCGGCACCCAAGGGGTTCCTCGGCGATCCGGTCACCGGCGTGATCGTCCAGCGCATGCGCCTCGGCCCGCCCGACGCCACGGGCCGGCAGAGCCCGGAGGTCATCGAGGGATCGGACTACACCGAGGAGGCCGACATCGTCATCAAGGCGCTCGGTTTCGAGCCGGAAGAGCTGCCGCGCCTCTGGGGGGTCGAGGGTCTCGAGGTCACCCGCTGGGGCACGGTGAAGGCCGAGTTCACCACCGGCCGCACCTCGCTGCCCGGCGTCTACGCGGTGGGCGACATCGTACGGGGCGCCTCGCTCGTGGTCTGGGCGATCCGCGACGGGCGCGACGCCGCCCAGGCGATCCTCGAGGATCTCGCCGCGCAGCCCGCGGTGGCGGCGGAATAGGCACGCCGCCGGAAGACCGATCTGCCGGCCCCCGGGGGCCGGACCCTGAACAGGAAGACGGCGGGCCGCGCGCCCGCTCTCCCGCGAGAGGAGAGACGACATGACGAAGTTCGATGCAAACTGGGCCGCGGAGCAGGAAGAGAAGCGCCGCTGGCTCGCCGAGCACGGCCTCTACCGCGAGGAGGAGGAGCGGTCGTCCTGCGGCGTCGGGCTCGTCGTCTCGCTGGACGGCAAGCCCTCGCGCAAGGTCGTGGATGCGGGCATCGATGCGCTGAAGGCGATCTGGCACCGCGGCGCGGTGGACGCCGACGGCAAGACGGGCGACGGGGCGGGCATCCACCTCCAGATCCCCGTGCCCTTCTTCTACGACCAGATCCGCCGCACGGGCCACGAGCCCCGCGAGGACAAGCTGATCGCGGTGGGGCAGGTCTTCCTGCCGCGCACGGATTTCGGCGCGCAGGAGACCTGCCGGACCATCGTGGAGACGGAAGTCCTGCGCATGGGGCACTACATCTACGGCTGGCGCCACGTGCCGGTGGAGATCGACTGCCTTGGCGAGAAGGCCAACGCCACGCGCCCCGAGATCGAGCAGATCATCATCTCGAACGGGAAGGACGTGGACGAGGAGACCTTCGAGCGCGAACTCTACGTGATCCGCCGCCGGATCGAGAAGGCCGCCGCCGCCGCGCAGGTGCCGGGGCTCTACATCGCGTCGCTCTCCTGCCGCTCGATCATCTACAAGGGCATGATGCTCGCCGAGCAGGTGAGCGAGTTCTACCCGGATCTCCAGGACGAGCGGTTCAAGTCCGCCTTCGCGATCTACCATCAGCGGTATTCGACCAACACCTTCCCCCAGTGGTGGCTCGCGCAGCCCTTCCGGATGCTCGCCCACAACGGCGAGATCAACACGCTCAAGGGCAACGTCAACTGGATGAAGAGCCACGAGATCCGCATGGCCTCGTCGGCCTTCGGCGACGCGGCCGAGGATATCAAGCCGATCATCCCGCAGGGGTCTTCCGATTCCGGCGCGCTGGACGCGGTGTTCGAGGTTCTGGTGCGCTCCGGTCGCTCGGCCCCTATGGCCAAGACGATGCTGGTGCCCGAGGCCTGGTCGAAATCGGCGGCCGAGATGCCGCAGGCCTGGGCCGACATGTATGCCTATTGCAACGCGGTGATGGAGCCCTGGGACGGTCCGGCGGCGATCGTCTTCTGCGACGGCCGT
>CAZPCU010000535.1:0-1791 GCA_964585075.1 uncultured Rhodobacterales bacterium | reverse complement strand
CCCTGCCCCACGCCCTCGCCCGGCCACCACTTGTTGCCGCGCTGGCGCACGATGATCGTCCCCGGCGTGGCGTGCTGGCCGCCGAAGAGCTTGACGCCGAGGCGACGGCCCGCGGAGTCGCGCCCGTTCCGGGACGAACCGCCTGCTTTCTTGTGTGCCATATCCCGTTACTCCTTCTCTGCGACCAGGGCTTTCGCCTGCTCGATCCAGCCCTCGCGCTCGATGCGGCCCTTGAAGGAAAGCTGCTCGTCGATGCGCGCCACGTCCTCCTCGGTCCAGGCGGCGATCTGCGCGAAGGTGGTGACGCCGGCCGCGTTCAGCTTCTCGGCGAGCTTCGGGCCGACGCCCGAAAGCTTCTTGAGATCGTCCGCCTTCCCGGCGGGCGCGGCCTTCGGGGCCTCGGCCGCTGCGGGCGCCGCCTTGGGGGCCTCGGCCGGTTTCGCCTTGGGCGCCGGCCTGGCGGGCGCCGGTTCGGCGGCGGCGCGCGGCGCCTTGCCCGCGCCGGTCGCGGCCTTCACGCCGCTCTTGTCCGCGCCCGAGGCGAGGATCTCGGTCACGCGGAGCAGCGTGAGCTGCTGGCGGTGGCCCTTCGTGCGCTTGGACGAATGCTTCCGCCGGCGGCGGACGTAGTGGATGACCTTCTCGCCCTTGAACTGGTCGAGCACCTCGGCCTGCACGGCAGCGCCCTCGACGAAAGGGGTGCCCAGGCGGACATCGTCGCCGCCCAGCATCAGGACCTCGTTGAACTGGACCGTCTCGCCCGCGTCGGCGGCGAGCTTTTCCACGCGCAGCGTGTCGCCGGGGGCGACCTTGTACTGCTTGCCGCCGGTCTTCAGGACCGCAAACATAGCCTTGACCTTTCCTTTCCGCGCCCTGCGGCCCCCGGAGGTTCCGGGCGTTCCGGGCGGGAGCGACCCCGCCCGCCTCGGGCAGCGCGCCCCGCGAAGGGGCGTCGGTTACCGAAATGAGAAGGCACGGCCCTGACGACCGTGCCCGCGAGCCGCGCTTATCGGGCGAACCGGCCGCGATGTCAAGACCGGGCCGGGCCGATCGCTGGGCTCAGAGGTCCTGCATCTGCATCTCGGCGGCGAGCGCGCGGCCCATGGCGTAGGAGATCTCCGAGAACATTGCGTCGAAACCCGCGAAGAGCGCGCGGTTGAGCGCCTGGCCCTCCGGGCTCGCCGCTTCGGACACGTAGCGTTCGAGCGCCGCCTCCTCGACGGGCCCGTAGGCGAGCAGCAGGAATCCCATCAGCCACTCGCCGGTGTCGCGGCGCGTCTCCTCCTCCTGCGCCCACACCATGTCGATCATCTCGGCCTCGGAGAGTTCGAGCGCCCCGCCGTCCGCCATGCCGCGGAAGAAGAGATACTGCCCGTTGAGGGCGCCCGCGACGTTGGCCTCGACGAGATCGCCGGTCTCCACGAAACGCTCGACGAGGCGGCGGCGCGGGTCGTCCGACGGGCGTGCCTCGGCGGCGGCGCGCGCATCGGCCTCCACCGCGGGGTCCGCCATGGCGCGGCGCGCGCTCACCTCGAGGCCGACGATCCGCTGCGCCTCCTCGCGTTCGAAATAGGCCACGAGGGGTGCTGCGTCCGTGCCCTCGAGCGTCTCGGCGAAGGCGCGGCGCAGCGTCGCCTCCATGCGCTCGGCGTCGTAGATGCGCTCGAGCGTCGCCCGCCATGACCCGGGGACGCGGCCGGGCAGCGAGTCCTCCGCCAGCATGACGCCATGGGCGAGCCCCTCCTCGCGCATGATCTCGACGATCTCGGGAAAGGCGAGGAGATCGCCGAG
>CAZPCU010000534.1:0-1793 GCA_964585075.1 uncultured Rhodobacterales bacterium | reverse complement strand
CCCTTGGAGACGATCCACTGCCCGGCGCGGCGGTTGTCGCGGGCCGAGACGTCGCACATCACCGTGTAGCCGAAGACGCGGCTCATGGCGTCGGACTCGGCCACACGCTGCGCCCGCGTGCCGATGACGACCGCGAGCTCCACCTCCCAGTCGAGCTGCTGCGTGAGCGACGCGTCGTGCAGGATCGGCTCGCCCGGGCCCACGATGGCGGTGGGCGGCTTCGAGAAGATCACCGGCTTCTCGGGCATGTCCGCCGCGGTGTCGAGGCCGCGCGCGCTTTCGGCGATGTGCTCGGCGTAGTTGAGGCCGATGCCGAAGATGTTCTTCCGCGTCAGCGGGATGGGGGCCATCACCGTGACGTTGGCGAGCGGCTCGGCGGTGCCGAGCGGCATCTCCTCTCCGATGTCCTCGAGCAGCGCGGCGGTCCGGGCGACGGCCTGCGGACCGAGATCGATGAAATCGAGCATGGCGTCGGGCAAGGGCTCGCCCACGGTTTCGCCCAGCAGTTCGAGATCGATCACGAGATCGCCCAGCACGGCACCGAGCCGGCCGGCCCCGGCGGGATGCCGGCGGTAGGTGATGAGTTTCATGGTCCGTCCCCCGTTCAGGCCGTCGCGGTCACCTCCTGGTGGCCGCCGTTCTCGGGATAGGCCTGTTCGCGGTAGAACTTCAACGCCTCCATCACCGGAAAATCGTTGAAGGAGAAGAGGCAGGCGTCGTCGGCCTCGTCGAGGTTGCAGTGCTCGTGCCAGGTCCAGGGCGGGACGCAGAAGATGTCGCGCTCTTCCCAGTCGTAGCGCACGCCGCCGATCACCGAGTAGCCGCGCCCCCTGGCGACCTGGTAGATCACGTTGCCGGTGTGCCGGTGCGCCCTGGTGTGCTCGGCCGGGCGCAGCATCTGCATCGAGGCGCCCATCGTGGCCATCGGGTGCCCGCCGGTCTGCGGATTCACGAAGCGCATGTAGATGCCGTCGAACGGGTCGCCGTCGGTCACCTTCGCGTAGGCTTGCAGCCCCTCGTAGGTCTGGTCCCAGCCGTATTTCATCAGCGGAGAGTAGAAGGCGCCCCAGCTCTCGGTCGCGGGCAGAAGACCCGGCGCGCCCCAGGTCGCGGGGCTCGCGTCGAAGGGCAGGTTGGAGTTCTGCCAGTCTTCGGGGTGGACCTCGTAGAAATTGGCCTCCAGCGCGTTCGTCAGCGGGATGTCGAGCCCGTCCTGCCACATCGAGGTCTCGCCCTCCTCCAGCACGCCATGCTCGTGCCAGGTGCCGTTCGGCGTGATCACGAAATCCCGCGCGTTCAGCGTGAGGCGGTGCCCGTCCACCACCGTGTAGGCGCCCGCGCCCTCCATGATGAAGCGGAGCGCCGAGGCGGCGTGGTTGTGCGCCGGGGCGGCCTCTCCGGGGCGCATCACCTGGATGCCGGAGAAGAGCCAGCCGCAGCAGGCGGAGACGTCCTTGCGCTTGGGGTTGCGCAGGAAAACCACGCGGCGGCCCGCGTCCTCGGGCCTGACGAGATCGAGGGCGGCCAGCACCTTCTCGCGCAGATCGCGGCTGCGCCAGATCGTCGGCGCGGAGCTGGGCGTTGGCTCCCAGGGCTCGATGTCGTTGGCCACGGTCCAGAGCGCGCCGGTCTCGCAGGCGGCGAGCTCGTCGTAATAGGCGCGGAGCGCGTCGTTCTCCTGCACCCGGGCGCGTCCGAGAATGTCGTCGCGGTGGTCCTTCGCGTTCATGGGGCGTCTCCTATATTCCAATGGTAAGACAATCGGCCAGACTCCACTTGATTTCTGGATTGGA
>CAZPCU010000533.1:0-1795 GCA_964585075.1 uncultured Rhodobacterales bacterium | reverse complement strand
CAAAGCGCGGGATCTTGGTGACGACATAGTCGATGGTCGGCTCGAAGCTGGCGGGCGTGACCTTGGTGATGTCGTTGTCCAGCTCGTCGAGCGTGTAGCCCACCGCGAGCTTTGCGGCGATCTTGGCGATCGGAAAGCCCGTGGCCTTGGAGGCCAGCGCCGAGGAGCGGCTGACGCGCGGGTTCATCTCGATCACCACCATGCGCCCGTCCTCGGGGTTGACGGCCCACTGCACGTTGGAGCCGCCGGTCTCCACCCCGATCTCGCGCAACACGGCGATCGAGCCGTTGCGCATGATCTGGTATTCCTTGTCGGTCAGCGTGAGCGCGGGCGCCACGGTGATCGAGTCGCCGGTGTGCACGCCCATCGGGTCGAGGTTCTCGATGGAGCAGACGATGATCGCGTTGTCCGCGCGGTCGCGGACGACCTCCATCTCGAACTCCTTCCAGCCGAGAAGGCTCTCGTCGATGAGGATCTGGCTGACCGGCGAGGCGTCGAGGCCGGAGCGGCAGTAATGCTCGAAATCGTCGCGGTTGTAGGCGACGCCGCCGCCCGTGCCGCCCAGCGTGTAGGCGGGGCGGATGATGGCCGGCAGGCCGACATGCTCGAGCGCGGCCATCGCCTCTTCCATGGAGTTGGCGATGGTGGCCTTCGGGTTCTCGAGGCCGATCCGCGCCATCGCCTCGCGGAAGAGCTTGCGATCCTCCGCCTTCTCGATCGCCTCGCGCCGCGCGCCGATCATCTCGACGCCGAAGCGGTCGAGCACGCCCATCTCCTCGAGCTTGAGGGCGGTGTTGAGGCCGGTCTGCCCGCCCATGGTGGGCAGGAGCGCGTCGGGCCGCTCCTTCTCGATGATCCGGGCCACGATCTCGGGCGTGATCGGCTCGATGTAGGTGGCGTCGGCGAGCCCCGGGTCCGTCATGATGGTGGCCGGGTTCGAGTTCACGAGAATGACGCGATAGCCCTCCTCCCGGAGCGCCTTGCAGGCCTGCGCGCCGGAGTAGTCGAACTCGCAGGCCTGCCCGATGATGATCGGGCCGGCGCCGATGATCATGATCGACTTGAGGTCGGTACGCTTGGGCATGGGATCCTCGGGGCAGCGGCGCGCAAATTCGCGTGGGTTATAGAGAAGCCCGGCTGCGGCGCAAGGGGCAGGGGCGCACGCGGTTTCGAAACCGCCCGGCGGCGCGTTCGCCGGCGCCTTGCCCGCGCCGGGCGGGTTGATCTGTGTCAAGTAAACTTGACATATGATCTGTCACCCTTTCGCAAAAGGGGAGACTCGCCATGCGCATTCTGTTCGTCCATCCCAACTACCGCTCCGGCGGCGCCGAGATCGCGGGGAACTGGCCGCCCGCCTGGGTCGCCTACCTCACGGGAAGCCTTCGCGCGGCGGGTTTCGACGACATCCATTTCGTGGACGCCATGACGAACGACCTCTCGGACGAGGAGGTTGCGCGCCGCATCGCCGAGCTTCGGCCCGACGTGGTGGGCGTCACCGCGATCACGCCGTCGATCTACAAGGCCGAGGAGATCCTGCGCCTCGCCAAGGAACAGGCGCCGGAGGCCGTGCGCGTCCTCGGCGGCATCCATGCCACCTTCATGTACAAGCAGGTCCTCTCGGAGGCGCCGTGGATCGACGTGATCGTGCGCGGCGAGGGCGAGGAAATCTTCGCGGAACTGATCCAGGCGGTCGACGAGGGACGCTGGCCCGCCGACCGGCATGCGATCAAGGGTCTCGCGTTCGCGGATGGCGACCAGATCGCACGCCACCATGACCGCCTGCTCCAGCGAGCGC
>CAZPCU010000532.1:0-1809 GCA_964585075.1 uncultured Rhodobacterales bacterium | reverse complement strand
ATGGGCGTGGTCATGGTCGCCCTGATCCTGGTCATGGCTCGCGGCAGCCGGCGCCGGCCCGAACAGCACAGCCTCTCGGAACGGGAGCACGCGGGTCTCTTCCGCCTCCAGGAGTTCCAGCACCCTGGCGCCCTCGGCCAACGACGCCATCGACCGCTCGAGCTGGGGCGACAGGGCCTCGCCGACCCAGATCACGAGATCCGCTTCCGAGAGCGCCCGCGCCTCCGACGGGCGCAGCGCGTATCCGTGCGGCGTCGCCCCGGCCGGCATGAGGAGCGCCGGCGCATCCACCCCGCGCATGACCTGCGCTACCAGGGAATGCACGGGCGCGATATCCGCGGCCACGCGCGGCGGCTCGGCGAGTGCCGCGGGAGCCGAGGCCGCGGCCAGTGCGGCGCAGACGAGAAGACGCTTGAACATCCGAAAGCCCCTTGTGATTGTGTAACATGTGCCATACTTATAGGCAGTATATTATAACATCACAAGCCTCGAAACGGGGGGAATCCATGTCCGTCATCGGTTTCGGGAGCCATGACCACGAAAGCTGCATCGCAAGCGCCGTCTCGGCGGCGAAGCGCTACTGCGCCGAGCAGAACCTTCAGCTCACGCCGGTGCGCCAGCGGGTCCTCGAACTCCTGCTCGAGCGTCACCGCGCCATGGGCGCCTACGAGATACTGGACGTCTTGCGCGAGGAAGGGCTGGGCGCGCAGCCGCCCGTGGCCTATCGCGCGCTCGATTTCCTCGTGAAGCACGGCTTCGCCCATCGGGTCGAGAAACTCAACGCCTTCACTGCCTGCGCCCATCCGGGCGAGACCCACAGCCCCGTCTTCCTGATCTGCCGCGCCTGCCACACGGTGGCCGAGGCGCAGGCCGAGGGCGCCACCGGCATGCTGGCCGCGGCCGCGCGCGAAACCGGCTTCCGGGTGGAGTGCTCCGTCGTCGAGGCGGAGGGCATCTGCGAACGCTGCTTCGAAAGCGAGGCGCGATGAGTCTCATCGAAACGCGCGGGCTGACCGTCCGGCTGGGCGGGCGCACGGTTCTGCACGACGTCGATTTCGCGATCGAGCGGGGCGAGATCGTCACCGTGGTCGGCCCCAACGGCTCCGGCAAGACGACGCTCCTTCGCGCCCTGATCGGCGCAGTCCCGCCCGCGCGCGGCGCCGTCGCGCGCGCCCCCGGGCTGCGGCTCGGCTACGTGCCCCAGCGCCTGCATATCGACCCGACCCTGCCGCTGACCGCGGCGCGCTTCCTGAACCTGCCGCGCCGGGTGGCCCGGGCGGACGTGGACGCCGCGCTCACGCGGGCGGGCGCGGGCGGCCTCGGCGGGCGGCAGATGTCGGACCTGTCGGGCGGGCAGTTCCAGCGGGTGCTCCTCGCCCGCGCGCTACTGGAGCGCCCCGACCTCCTCATCCTGGACGAGGCGACGGCGGGGCTGGACCAGCCGGGGCAGGCCGCCTTCTACCGCCAGATCGAGGAGGTGCGGCGCGAGATGGATTGCGCGGTGCTCATGGTCAGCCACGAGTTGCATGTCGTCATGAGCGCCTCGGACCGGGTCGTCTGCCTCAACCACCACGTCTGCTGCGAGGGCAAGCCCGACGCGGTGGCGTCGGCGCCCGAGTACCGCGCGCTTTTCGGCACGGGCACGCAGGGCGCGCTGGCGCTCTACCGTCACGAGCACGACCATGCCCACGATCCGCCGCCCGAACCGGACCCGGCCCGGGAGGCCGCCGGCTGATGCTCGACGATTTCCTGACGCGCGCGGCGCTCGCCGGGGTCGGCGTCGCGCTCGCCGCGGCGCCGCTCGGCTGC
>CAZPCU010000531.1:0-1810 GCA_964585075.1 uncultured Rhodobacterales bacterium | reverse complement strand
CACGCCGAAGGCCATCCGCTGCCCCCAGCGCGCGCCGACCGAATGCAGGCCCTCCACCGGCTTGAGGTCCGCGTTCTCGTTGACCTCGGAATAGAGCTTGCCCAGCGCGCCCGCGGTATGCAGCGCGATGGCGATCATCGCGGGCACCGGCCCGCCGCCGAGAATGAAGATCAGGACCAGCGCGACCACGATCTCGGGGAAGGCGCGCAGGATGTCCATGAAGCGGCGAAAGACGGGAATGAGCCGCGGCCAGGGCGCGAGCCCGCGGGTCGAGACCAGCGACAACGCCATGCCGCCGAAGAAACCCAGGAGCGTGGCGACCGCGGCGATGTTCAGCGTCTCGATCAGCGCAGGCACGTAGCGCCAGAGCAGCGCGGGCATCTCCGCCCGCTTGGCCCAGGCTTCGGCCACCACGTCGGCGGGGAAGTCCAGCATGTTGCGCCAGCCTTCCCAGAAGCCGCCGGCATTGCGCGCGTCGGCGACGTAGAAGCCGCTCGCCATGAGGACGACGAAGATCAGGATCGTGAGGCCGCTGTAGAGCCGGCGGCGGCGCGTCAGCGCCAGATAGGCGCCGCGCGTGTCGGGGCTGTCTGCGGCAGGGGCGGCAAGATCGGCCATGCGGTGTCCCGGATGCGAAGGAGGTCCCGGCCGCGCGGGCCGGGACCCCGATTCAGGCGATCAGCCTTCAGTTCATCTCGCGCTTGCGCACTTCGATGATCGTCTCGTAGGCGTCGTGACCGATCGGCATGAAGCCCGCCGTCTCGCCCGCGGCGACGCCGTAGGCGCAGTCCGGATCGCTGTCGTGCAGGCCGTTCATCAGCTCGGTCACGGTCGCCTTGACGTCCGCGGGCAGGGCCTGGCGCAGCACGATCGGACCCTCCGGGATCGGCTTCGACTTCCAGATCTCGACGAGCTGGTTCATGTCCACGAGACCCGCGTCCGAGGCCTTGCGCAGCGCGCCCGAGTTGTAGCCGTCTTCCCAGGCGCCGAGGCCATCGGCCCAGGTCACGCCGGCGTCGATGTCGCCGTTGGCGACCGCGACGATGGTCTGCTCATGGCCGCCGGTGAAGACGACGTCGCCGAAGTAGTCGCCGGGCTCCATGCTGCCGCCGGTCGCCGCCGGGATCTCGACCGAGGGGATCAGGTAGCCCGAGGTGGAGTTGGGGTCGCCGAAGCCGAAGACCTTGCCTTCCATGTCCTCGAGCGAGGCGATGCCGCTGTCGGCGCGGGCGAAGCCGATCGAGTGATAGCCGAAGGACCCGTCCAGGTTGGTCTTGACCAGCACCGGCTCCACAGCCTCGGGGTCGGCGAGATAGGTCGCGGCATAGCCGGAGGCGCCGAGCCATGCCAGGTCGATGGATCCGCCCAGCAGGCCCTGGATCACGCCGTTGTAGTCGGCCGGCGTGAACATGCGCACCGGCACGCCGAGCGCCTCGCTGACGTAATCCGCAAGGCACTGGTTCGAGGCCAGGCGGTCCTGCGCGTTCTCGCCGCCGAGGATCCCGATGCGGAACTCCTCGATCTCCTGTGCCATCGCCGGGGCGGCGAGAGCCGTGGTCGCGAGCGCGGCTGCGATCAGTTTCTTCATGGTCTTCCCTCTTTTTCGGTTCAGGGCGTGGGGTGCCCCGCGCCGCCCCCATCGGACGGACGGGGCGGTCGAAAAATCAGGCCGGAAGGGGCGCTGCCGCGTGGTCGCGGATCTCGGTCGAGGTGGCCGATTCCGAAAAGCTGGCGTCGGCGCCGTAGATGTCTCGCGCAACGCCGGTGGTCAGCTGCTCGGGCGTGCCGTCGAAGACGACGCGCCCCTGCC
>CAZPCU010000530.1:0-1810 GCA_964585075.1 uncultured Rhodobacterales bacterium | reverse complement strand
CAGGTCGGCCAGTTCCCGGTCTTGTCGCTCGGCGGGATGGGTCTGCTCATGCAGACCAGCTACCAGGCTGGAGTGACGAGACGAATTCCCCTGCGCCGTTTGCGCGACAAAGCCACGCGCCTTCGCCGACCGGTCGGTGGGCTTCAAGAATGCCGACGCCGGCGATCTGAGGGGACATCCCGCCTGCCCGGACATGGGCAGCGCCGCTTTCTGGCGGAAAGCGGAGGAGCTGAAGACCGGAGAGGCGATGGAGCTGCTGCTTGACGTCTACGAAGGCGCGTGACTGCGAGGGGAAGCTTCACGAGGCCCGGGCGCCGCTTTCGCTGTCCTTGGCGGCTTCTCCGGGCAATCTCGCGGCGTCGCGCACCACCTGGGCGATCTGGTGGAGCTGGGGGGCGAGCGGGCTCGATGTCCGCCAGATCATGCCGATCCGGCGCGACGGCCGGGGCGGGGCGAAGCGGGCGACGGCGACCGGCGCGGAGCGGGTCTCGACCGGGACGGCCATTTCGGGGATGAGGGTGACGCCGATGCCGGCGCCCACCATCTGCACGAGCGTGGACAGCGAGCTGCCGTCGAGCAGTTCGCGGGGGCGGGCGGCCTGCATGCTGCAGAAGGAAAGCGCCTGGTCGCGGAAGCAGTGCCCTTCCTCGAGGAGCAGCAGGCGCATCTCCCGAAGCCGCTCGGCGCTCGGCACGGGCTTGCCGGCGTCCGCGCCCGGGCGCACCAGCACGAACTCCTCCGAAAACAGGTCGACCTCGGTGAAGGCCGGCTCCGAGACGGGCAGGGCGACGATGGCGGTGTCGAGCCGTCCCTCGGCGAGTTCCTCGATGAGGCGCGCGGTCAGCGTCTCGCGCACGCGGATGTCGAGCTCGCCGTAGCGCCGGGAGAGCTCGCCCACGATGCGGGGCAGGAGATAGGGCGCCACGGTCGGGATGACCCCGATCCGGAGCCGCCCGGCCGGGCGGTCGCACGCCGCGCGGGCGAGGTCCGAGAGCTCGTCCACCGAGCGCAGGATCGCGCGTGCGCGGCTGGAAACCTCCTCGCCGAAACCGGTCAGCCGGACCTGGCGGGCGCCGCGCTCGAAAAGCGGGGTGCCGAGCGTCTCCTCCAGTTCGCGGATCTGCATCGAGAGCGCGGGCTGCGAGATCGCGCAGGCGTCCGCGGCGCGGCCGAAATGGCCGTGGCGCGCCAGCGCGTCGAAGTAGCGGAGCTGCTTGAGAGTAACGTTTGTCATAAGTTGATCTTATCACGCGGATCAGAAAATCAAACTTTCGCAAATCGCGCCGCTTTGCTAGAACGATTCCAAGGGAGAGAGGGGCCGCCGGCGCGACACGGCCTGAGCGGGGGCACGAGACCGAGGCTGCCGCTTCCGCGGCGCCGGGCGCGACACCGCCAGGAACGGTCCTCGACCCTAGCCGCACTATGACCCATGGCAATCACGATCGGAGAGAGAAATGGACGGAAACGACATCCCCGCGGGCAAATGCCCGGTGATGCATGGCGGGATCACCGAGATCGGCACGTCGAACATGGACTGGTGGCCGAACGCCCTCAACCTCGACATCCTGCACCAGCACGACACCAAGACGAACCCGCTCGGGCCTGACTTCAACTACCGCGAAGAGGTCAAGAAGCTGGACTTCGACGCGCTGAAGAAGGACCTGCACGCGCTCATGACCGACAGCCAGGAGTGGTGGCCGGCCGACTGGGGCCACTATGGCGGCCTGATGATCCGCATGGCCTGGCACGCCGCCGGTTCCTACCGTGTCTCCGACGGACGTGGCGGCGGCGGCACTGGCAACCAGCGTTT
>CAZPCU010000529.1:0-1816 GCA_964585075.1 uncultured Rhodobacterales bacterium | reverse complement strand
CGTGGCCCATGGCGATGCCGTCGGTCACGGTGATGGTGGTGAACTCGCGCGGCGTGCCCTCGCCCTGCTTCACGCCCATCTTCACGGCCTGCGCCTGGCGGGAGAGCGCGATGTTGCAGGGCGCGGCCTCGTTCCAGCAGGTCGCCACGCCCACCAGCGGCTGGTGGATCTCCTCCTCGGACATGCCCATGGCGTAGTAGTAGGAGCGATGCGGCGCGCGGGCCGGACCCTCGGTGACGTGGCGGCTCGGCAGCCGGGACTTGTCGAACTTGCGCTTGAGCATGCGGCGGGCCTCCCTGGGTCAAGTCTGTCAGGGAGATACGGAAACGCCTTGCGGCGCACAAGGCCGATTGCGAGGGCGCGGCGGGCGCATTAGCTATCGGCCCATGAGCCGTCACCCCTACGCCCGCCACGCCGCGTTCGTGGCGCCCGCACGCGCGCGGCCCGAGGCGTGGCGCGTGCTCGCGGGGCTGCTCCTCGTGGTGGTCGTCCTGTTCGGGCTGAACTGGGCGCTGCGCGCCATTCTCTACGCGGTCTCGCCCGACGGGCTCTACGCCGAGCTCGCCTTCGAGGACGGCGCGGGCACCACGCCCGGCTCGGCGCTCCTGATCCTCTACAGTTTCGTGTTCATGGGCGTCGGCGCCGCGGCGGCGGCGCATCAGCTGCACGACCGGAGCTTCATGAGCCTCCTCGGCCCGTCGCTCCGCGAGGCCGTGCGCGACTTCTTCCGCGTCCTCCGGGCGCTCCTGCTCCTCTACCTCGCGGTGATGCTGCTGCCGCCCTGGGGCGCGCCGGGCACGCCCATGCCCGAGCCCAATCTCGCGCCGGGCCTCTGGCTCATGCTGCTGCCCTTCACGCTCACGGCGCTGCTCGTGCAGACGGGGGCGGAGGAGGTGCTGTTCCGCGGCTACCTGCAACAACAGCTCGCCGCCCGCTATCGAAGCCCGCTCGTCTGGATCGGGCTGCCATCGGCGCTTTTCGCGCTCGGCCACTACGTGCCGGGGCAGTTCGTCGGCAACGCCGTCCTCGTGGCGCTCTGGACCGGCGCCTTCGCGCTCGCCCTGGCCGACCTGACCGCGCGGGCGGGCAACCTGGGCCCCGCGATCGCGATGCATTTCTTCAACAACGTCTTCGCCGTCGCGGTCACCGCGGTGGAGGGCAATCTCTCGGGCCTCGCGCTCTTCGTCTATCCCTTCGACGCCGCCGACACCGCCGCCATCCGGCAGGCCCTGCCGGTGGACCTCGCCATCATGGCGTGTTCCTGGCTGGCGGCGCGGCTCGCGATCCGGCGCTGATTGCAATTCGCCGCACCGGGGCTTATCTCGCCCCCGTCCGCGGCCAGGAAGGCACCGCCATGAACTGGATCACCAATTACGTCCGGCCCCGCATCAACTCCATCTTCTCGCGCCGCGAGATGCCGGAGAACCTCTGGACCAAGTGCGACGAGTGCGGGACGATGCTCTTCCACCGGGAGCTTCGGGAGAACCTGAACGTCTGCACCAATTGCGGTCACCACATGCCGATCGCGCCGCGGGAGCGCTTCGCCGCGCTGTTCGACGCGGGCGTCTTCACCGAGATCGAGGTGCCGCTGCCGGTGGCGGACCCGCTCCAGTTCCGCGACCAGAAGAAATATCCCGACCGCATGAAGGCCGCGCAGAAGGCCACCGGCGAGAAGGAGGCGATGCTGGTCGCCGAGGGCGAGATCGGGCGCACGCCGATCGTCGCCGCCGCGCAGGATTTCTCCTTCATGGGCGGCTCGATGGGGATGTATGTCGGCAACGCGGTGATCGCCGCCGCCGAGCGGGCGGTGCAGCTG
>CAZPCU010000528.1:0-1817 GCA_964585075.1 uncultured Rhodobacterales bacterium | reverse complement strand
GGATTCTGCCGGTTGCGGCCCTTCTCGCGAAGATCCAAGTTCTATGTTCCGGCCGAGCCACGGCATGAGCGAGGACCATTCAGCATGACCACCGATCCTCTCGTCGTCTTCACCCCTTCGGGCAAGCGCGGGCGATTCCCGGCGGGAACGCCCGTCCTGACGGCCGCGCGCCAGCTCGGGGTGGACCTCGACTCGGTCTGCGGCGGGCGCGGCATCTGCTCCAAGTGCCAGGTCACGCCCTCCTACGGCGAGTTCTCCAAGCACGGCGTCACGGTCCGCGAGGACGCGCTGTCGGACTGGAACGCCGTGGAGGAACGCTACGACCGCAAGCGCGGGCTGAAGCCCGGTCGCCGGCTCGGCTGCCAGGCGCAGATCATGGGCGACGTGGTGATCGACGTGCCGCCCGAAAGCCAGGTCCACCGGCAGGTCGTGCGCAAGTCGGCGGCCGTGCGGGCGATCGCGATGGACCCGGCCACGCGGCTTCACCTCGTGGAGGTGGAGGAGCCCGACATGCACGAGCCGACGGGCGACCTCGAGCGCGTGGCGCGGGCGCTGAAGGCGCAGTGGGACGTGGAAGAGGTCACCGCGGACCCGACAATCCTTTCCAAATTGCAGCCAACTCTCAGGAAAGGCGGTTGGCAGATCACCGTTGCCTTGCACAAATCCCACAAGGAGGTGGTTCCGCGGATCCTGGAGGTCTGGCCGGGCCTGCACGAGGGCGGGCTTTACGGCCTCGCCATCGATCTGGGCTCCACGACGATCGCCGCGCATCTCACCGACCTCGACACCGGCGAGGTCAAGGCGTCCTCGGGGATCATGAACCCGCAGATCCGCTTCGGCGAGGACCTGATGAGCCGGGTGAGCTACGCGATGATGAACGAGAACGGCGCGGCGGAGATGACCCGCGCCGTGCGCGAGGCGATCGACACGCTTGCCGCGGAGATCGCCCGCGAGGCGGAAATCGACCCCGCGCTCATCGTGGAGACGGTCTTCGTCTGCAACCCGGTGATGCACCACCTTTTGCTCGGCATCGACCCTGTGGAGCTCGGCCAGGCGCCCTTCGCGCTGGCGACCTCGGACTCGATCGCGATGGACGCGCGCGATCTCGGCCTCTTCGCCATCAACCCGCGCGCGCGCACCTACATCCTGCCCTGCATCGCGGGGCATGTCGGGGCCGACGCCGCGGCTGTGGCCCTTTCCGAGGAACCCGGCAAATCCGAGGACTTGGCGCTCATCGTCGATGTGGGCACAAACGCCGAGATCCTGCTCGGCGACCGCTCGCGGGTGCTCGCCTGCTCCTCGCCTACGGGGCCGGCCTTCGAGGGCGCGCAGATCAGTTCGGGACAGCGCGCCGCGCCGGGCGCCATCGAGGCGATCCGCATCGACCCAGAGACGAAGGAGCCGCGCTTCCGCGTCATCGGCTGCGAGCTCTGGTCGGACGAGGAGGGCTTCGCCGAAGCCACCGCCGAGACGGGGATCACCGGCATCTGCGGCTCGGGCATCATCGAGGCGGTGGCCGAGCTGCGCATGGCCGGGATCATGGATGCCAGCGGGCTCATCGGTTCGGCGGCGCAGACCGGGACGGAGCGCTGCGTCGCCGAGGGGCGGACCCACGCCTATCTCGTCCACGACGCCACCGCCGAGGGCGGGCCGCGCATCGCCGTCACCCAGGGCGACATCCGCGCCATCCAGCTCGCGAAGTCGGCGCTCTATGCGGGCGCGCGGCTTCTCATGGACGAGCGGGGCGTGGACAAGGTGGACCGGGTGGTTCTCGCCGGGGCCTTCGGCGCGCACATCTCCCCAAAGCACGCCATGGT
>CAZPCU010000527.1:0-1821 GCA_964585075.1 uncultured Rhodobacterales bacterium | reverse complement strand
CGTCCTGATCGGCGCGGCGGCGGCGGGCGAAGGCGCGCGCACCTACGAGGCGGCGGTTCTCAAGACGCTTGGCGCGGGACGCGCGCGCATCCTGCGCAGCTTTGCCCTGCGCGCCGCGCTCCTCGGCGCGGCGGCGGCAGGCGTGGCGCTCGCGGCGGGGATCGGCGGCGGCTGGGCGGTCAGCCACTTCGTGATGGAAACCGGATTCTCGGTGATCTGGCCTTCCGCGATCGGGATCGTCGCGGGCGGGGTGCTCGCCACCCTTCTCGCCATGCTGGCCTTCGCCTGGCGCCCGCTCGCGGCCCGGCCGGCGCAGGTGCTCCGGGCGCGCGAATAGGTGTTGCCGGGGCGCGGCGCGGCTGGCAAGAGCGTGCCCGGACCCTCCGCAAACCGACGCCCGAGTCGCCCGCATGCGCTTCACGCCCGCACGGCAGACCCTGCTGATCAATCTCGTACGCCGCGCCGCGCGCGCCGAGATCATGCCGCGCTTCCGCCGCATGGCCGAAGCCGATATCGGAACCAAGTCCGGCCCGCAGGACCTCGTGACGGAGGCCGACACCGCCGCCGAGGCGCTGATCGCGCGCGGGCTCGCCCGGGCCTTTCCGGGCGCGCTGGTAGTGGGGGAGGAAACCGCGCACGATATCCCGGACCTCGCGGCGCGCATCGCCTCGGCCGAGCTCGCCTTCATCGTCGATCCCGTGGACGGCACCTGGAACTTCGCACGCGGCCTCACGACCTTCGGGGTGATCCTCGCCGCAACCCGCTTCGGCGAGCCGGTCTGGGGCCTGATCTACGACCCGGTGATGGACGACTGGATGATCGCGGACGTGGAGACGCCCACGCGGCTCGTCCGGCCGGGCCATCCGCCGAAACCCGTGCGCGTCGGCCCCTCGCGCGAGATCGCGGAGATGTCGGGCTTCATCCCGCTCTACCTCCTGCCCGAGGCGGTGCGCGGCGAGGTCGCGGCGCTCTACCCGGGCTTTCGTCGCGCCGCCTCGCTGCGCTGCTCGGCGCATGAATACCGCACGCTCGCGCAGGGTTACGCCGATTTCTGTCTCGGCGCGGACCCGCGGCCCTGGGACCATGCGGCGGGCGTGCTGCTTTGCCGGCAGGCGGGCGGCTACGCGGCGATGCTCGACGGCGCGCCCTACTCGGCCGCGCGCCATGACGGGATCCTGCTCACCGCGCCCAGCGCCGATTGCTGGGCGCGGCTCCGCGACCGCTTCGACATGCTGGCGGGCTGAGGCCGCCCGCGCGCCGCTACTCCGCCGCCTCCGCGTAGTCCGAGACCGGCGGGCAGGTGCAGACGAGGTGCCGGTCGCCCCATGCGTTGTCCACGCGGTTCACCGGCGGCCAGTACTTGTCCACCCGGAAGGCGCCGGGCGGGAAGCAGCCCTGCTCGCGGCTGTAAGGGCGCTCCCACTCGCCCACGAGGTCCTCGACCGTGTGCGGCGCGTGCTTGAGCGGGTTGATCTCCCGGTCGATCCGCCCTTCCTCGATCGCGCGGATCTCCTCGCGGATGCCCAGCATCGCGTCGCAGAAGCGGTCGAGCTCCGCCTTGGTCTCGCTCTCCGTGGGCTCGACCATGAGCGTGCCCGCCACGGGCCAACTCATGGTAGGGGCGTGGAAGCCGCAATCCACCAGCCGCTTGGCGATGTCGTCCACCGTGACGCCGGCGCTCTCGGCGAAGGGACGCACGTCGAGGATGCACTCATGCGCGATGCGCCCCGACGGGCCCTTGTAAAGCACGTCGAAGGCGCCTTCGAGCCGCCTGGCGATGTAGTTGGCGTTCAGGATCGCCACGCGGGTGGCCTGGGTGAG
>CAZPCU010000526.1:1610-1823 GCA_964585075.1 uncultured Rhodobacterales bacterium | reverse complement strand
TTGCCCTGGCCGGCGTGCTGGCGGCGCTGCCCGCGCTCGCCATGGCGCAGGACGAGGCGGCGCCGCCGGGCTTCGACGAGATCGGCCCCTACATCATGACCACCCTGCTGTTCTGCATGGCCGGTTTCCTGGTGTTCTTCATGGCCGCGGGCTTCGCCATGCTCGAGGGCGGGCTCGTGCGGTCGAAGAACGTCACCATGCAGATGACGAAGA
>CAZPCU010000526.1:0-1600 GCA_964585075.1 uncultured Rhodobacterales bacterium | reverse complement strand
TCCTTCGCCGCGATCATGTACTGGCTGATCGGCTTCAACCTGATGTATCCCGGCGACGGCTGGACCATCGGAGGCTGGGTCGGCCCGTTCTTCAGCACGACGGTGCTCGATCCGGTGGGCGTCCCGCCAGAAGAGGCGGCGCTCGACTACGCCTCGATCGGCTCGGACTTCTTTTTCCAGCTCGTGTTCGTGGCGGCCACCGCCTCGATCGTGTCGGGCGCCCTGGCCGAGAGGATCAAGCTGTGGCCGTTCCTAATCTTCGTCGTCGTGCTGACCGGCGTCATGTACCCGATCTCGGGTTCGTGGCAGTGGGGCGGCGGCTGGCTGTCCGAGGCCGGGTTCTCCGACTTCGCCGGCTCGACTGTCGTGCACTCGGTGGGCGGCTGGGCCGCACTCGCGGGGGCGATCGTCCTCGGGCCGCGCCTGGGCAAGTACGACAAGGACGGCAAGGTGCACCCGATGCCGGGCTCGAACCTCGCGCTCGCCACGCTCGGCACGTTCATCCTTTGGCTCGGCTGGTTCGGCTTCAACGGTGGCTCGCAGCTCGCCATGGGCACCGTGGGCGACGTGTCCGACGTGTCGCGCATCTTCGCCAACACCAACATGGCCGCCGCGGCTGGCGCGGTGACTGCGTTGATCCTGACCCAGGTGGTCTACGGCAAGCCCGACCTGACCATGGTTCTCAACGGCGCGCTGGCCGGCCTGGTGTCGATCACCGCGGAACCGCTTGCGCCGTCGCTTTTCGGGGCGCTCTGGATCGGTGCCATCGGCGGCGTAATCGTGGTGTTCACCGTGCCGCTGCTTGACAAGTTCAAGATCGACGACGTCGTCGGCGCGATTCCGGTGCACCTTTTCGCCGGCATCTGGGGCACGATCGCCGTGATCTTCTACGGCGAGGCGAATCTCTTCACCCAGCTGACGGGCATCGTGGCCTACGGCGTGTTCACCTTCGTCGGCTCGCTGGTGGTCTGGTTCATCCTCAAGGCCGTGATGGGCATCCGCGTGGACGAGGAATCCGAGGTCAACGGCCTCGACATGTCCGAGCTGGGCATGGAGGCCTACCCCGAGTTCGCCAAGGGCGGATCGGCCTGAGCCGGCCCCGAGAGAACGTGAAAAGAGGCCCGGGCGCTGCGGCGCCCGGGCCTTTTTCGTTTCGGGCTTGTCCGCGCGCCGGGGCGCGTGACGAGCCAGGCTGTTCCGGGCCGAGCGAAGCGGTCAGGGGCTGACGCGCTTCGGCGCTCCGGAGGCCATGTCCGTTCCGATGTAGGGCAGCTTCCTTTCCTTCCACGCGGCGAAGCCGCCCTCCATGTGCGCGATGCGGTCGAGGCCCCTTTCCATCGCGAGACGCGCCATCTTCTCGCTCCGCACGCCCGAGCCGCAGTGCAGCACGATGCGCTTGTCGGTCTGGCCGGGCAGCATCTCGGGGTTGAAGAAGGGCATCGGCATCAGGAGCGCGCCCTCGACATGCTCGAACATGTATTCCTGCGGCGAGCGCACGTCGATCACGACGATCTCGCCATTGCGGCAGGCCTCGAAGACCTCCTCGGGTGTCCAGGTCTCGAAGGTGGCGTCGCCCACTTGCTCGGTCTTCATCGCGCTC
>CAZPCU010000525.1:0-1832 GCA_964585075.1 uncultured Rhodobacterales bacterium | reverse complement strand
GTGCGCATGGTACGTCCCCCATTCAGACTGGGTGCGTGATTGGCCCGGCCCGCGGCCGTCCCACGATGGAACGGCGGCAGGTCCGGTATTCAGTATGCCTTCGGTCCTCGGTGCGGACAAGACTAAAGCGCTGTTCGCGAGATTGCATGCGCGGCGTCATTCCGAGCGAGCGAAGCGAGTCGAGGAATCTCGCCTTTGGGCCCAACAACGAGATTCCTCCGCTCGGCCTCGCGGCGCGAGGCCTCGGTCGGAATGACAGGTCGACTGGCAAGGGCGCGTTGTCACACCCGCGCCAGTCGCGCTGACGTTCGCCCGTACCCCCGAGCTGACGCTCGGGGCTCGAACGGGGCGCGTTCCCCTTATCGCCCGGCCGGACAAGACCGGCCGGGCCACACACGGCGCACTGCCGCGGCACGCCGCGGCCTACGCTTCCGGCTCGCCCGGCTCGACGACCACCGCCGTGCCGTAGGCGAGGAGTTCGGCGGCCCCACCCATGATCTCGGAGGTCGTGAACCGCATGCCGACGATGGCGTTGGCGCCGAGGTCGCGGGCGGTCTCGACCATGCGGTCGATGGCCTGTTCGCGGGACTCGGCCATCAACTTGGTGTATTCGACGACCTCGCCGCCGATCAGGTTCCGAAAGGCCGCCTTGATATCCTGCCCCACGTGCCGGGCCCGGATCGTGTTGCCGCGCACCAGGCCCATCACGCGGGTGACGGTCTGGCCGGGCACGGTGTCGGTCGTAGCGAGGATCATCGGTCCACCTCCCTGGCGTAGCGGTCCACCTTGCGGACGACGAGCCGCTCCCGAAGGAGCGAGACGAACAGGATCACGAGGCCGGCGATGAGGGCGCAGACGCCGACCTTCAGGACGACCGAGACCGTGGGGTCGCGGACGAGTTCCTCGACGGCCTTCAGCGCCCCGTAACAGAGCGTCAGGATGGCGCCGAGGGAAAGCAGGATCCATCCCAGGCCGCGCTCCAGCCGGTTGTAGACGCCGGACCAGTACCGGGCGAGTTCCTCGTCGCCGGGTTCCTTGAACCGCATCATGTCGAGGTCCTCCGTCAGGTTCCGGAGGTCGGCCACCTCGCGTCGGCAGGCCTCGCAGTCGGCGAGGTGCTGCTCGAAGCGTCGGCGGTCGGCGTCGGAAAGTTCGCCGTCCAGATACGCCCCGGCCCATTGTTTGAACTGATGGCAACTCATGATCCGTCCTCGTCCGGCGAGTCGGTCTTCGTGCCCCCCGCCGCGTTCGTTTCACCGCCCGCCGCCCCGGCCGTCGACCGGGCGGGGGTCCCGTCCGGCGTCCCGCCGAGGGCCTCGCGCAGCGCGCGGCGGGCATGGTGCAGCCGCGACATCACCGTGCCGATGGGGATGTCGAGGACGCGGGCGACCTCGGCGTAGGCCAGCCCCTCGAGGCCCACGAGCAGGACCACCTCACGCTGCTCGTCGGCGAGGCACTCGAGGCTGCGGGCGAGATCGCGCAGCTCGAGCCGGTGATCCTGGCTCGCCGGTGCCGCCGGATGGTGAAGTACGTTGTCGATGTCGACCGTCGGCGGCGCCGCCCGGCGGGCCCGATACTGATCGACGTAGAGGTTGTGCATGATGGCAAAGAGATACGAGCGCAGATCCTTGATCGGGGTCCATGGGCGCAGGCGTGCCAGCGCCCGCGCCAGGCTCTCCTGAACGAGATCCTCGGCATCGCCCGTGCCGCCCACGAGCGCCCGCGCATAGCGGCGCATGCCCGCGAGATGCGAGACCAGGGCACGCTCGACCGCATCCGCCGGATCGCCGGCCGGATGGTCGGGCGGGTGGTGATGATCTGGATCCACGCGA
>CAZPCU010000524.1:0-1836 GCA_964585075.1 uncultured Rhodobacterales bacterium | reverse complement strand
CGGTCAGCAGGTTCTCCTCCACCGTCAGGTGCTCGAAGCAGTGCCGGCCCTCCATGACCTGGATGACGCCGCGCTTCACCAGCGCCGACGGGTCCAGATCCTGCACCCGCTCGCCCCGATAGACGATGGAGCCCTTGGTGACCTCGCCGCGCTCGGAGGCCAAGAGGCTCGAGATCGCCTTGAGCGTGGTGGTCTTGCCGGCGCCGTTGCCGCCCAAGAGCGCCACGATGCCGCCCTTCGGCACGGAAAGGCTCACGCCCTTCAGAACGAGGATCACGTGGTTGTAGATCACCTCGATGTTGTTGACCTCGAGGAGCGCCTCCTCGGTGCGGCCTGCGTCGAGCATCCTCGCCTCTCTCGTCCGTGGAAGCCCGGGCGGCGCAAGCGCCCGAACCTTCCTCTTGCCGTGTCTCCGATGACCGCCCCGGCCACGGCCCGCGCCGCGGCCGGGGCGCGCTCTGCCGTCAGCTCTCGTTGCAGCGCAGCTCGATGTTGTTCTCCGCGGCGAAGGCCATGGAGTCTTCCTCGATCAGCGGCTGGATCACCTCGGCGTCGGGCTCGATGTAGTCGGTGAGCGCCTTCCACTGGCCGGCCTCGGCATCCCACTGCTGCACGATGCCGCCGCCGGAGCCGCCGTGGTTCGAGCAAGTCACGCCGAACTCCGGGCCGATGCCCGGCGCTCCGAGCGCCTCCATCTTCGCGGCGGTCATCTCCAGCGCTTCCATCCCGTCGCGCATCATCGCGGCGTCGATGTCGGCGGTGCCGTGGATCTCCTGCGCGGTCTTGGCGGCCTCCACGGCGAGCATCGCGGCATACATGCCGCGAGTGTAGAGCACCGAGCCCACGTTGGAGCCGTCGCCCGCGGCGAGCCCCGCGTCCACGACGTATTGCTGGATGTCGTCGAACACGGGATAGTCCGCGATCCGGTTCATGTTGAGCGACTTGTAGCCGTGCGCCGCCTCGCCGGCCGGCGTCACGTCATGCTCGGCGCCCGCCCACCAGTTGCCGATGAAGTTCTCCATCGGAAAGCGGATGTTCGCGGCTTCCTGGATCGCGACCTGGTTCATCACGCCCCAGCCCCACATGATCACGTAGTCGGGCCGCTCGCGCCGGATCTGGAGCCACTGGCTCTTCTGCTCCTGGCCGGGATGGTCCACAGCGATGGTCGAGAGGTTGTAGTCATGCTTCTCGGAGAGCTTCTCGAGGGTCCGGATCGGCTCCTTGCCGTAGGCGGAGTTGTGGTAGAGGAGCGTGATGTCCTTGCCGGAAAGGTCGCCGCCGTTCTCGTCGAGCAGATACTTGATGGCGACCGAGGCGGCATCCCAGTAGTTGGCCGGGTAGTTGAACACCCACTTGAACACCTCGCCGTTCTTGGCCGAGGTGCGGCCGTAGCCCATGGTGTGAAGCGGGATCCCGTCGGCCTGCACCTTCGGGATCAGCTGATAGGTGATCCCGGTGGAGAGCGGCTGATAGATGAGCGCCCCCTCGTCCCGCGTCGCCTCGTAGCACTCGACGCCCTTCTCGGTGTTGTAGGCCGTCTCGCACTCGATCACGCGGGCCTTCACGCCGCCGATGCCGCCGTCGCGCTCGTTCACCAGCGTGAAGTAGTCGCGGTAGCCGTCCGAGAACGGGATGCCGCCGGCGGCATAGGGGCCGGTGCGGTAGCTGAGATCCGGGAACACGAGATCGGCGAGCGCCGGCCCGGCGGCCAGGCTGGCGGCGAGCGCCAGAGCGGTCAGTGTCTTCTTCATAAGGGGTCCTCCTCCCTCTTGGTCGTCGTTTCCTTGCGGCGGCTCCTCTCCGCCGCCATGCCCGCCCCCTCCTGCCGGTGCTGCA
>CAZPCU010000523.1:0-1839 GCA_964585075.1 uncultured Rhodobacterales bacterium | reverse complement strand
AGTTCGTGCCGACCGTCTTCGCCGCGCGCCAGTTCGTGAACCACGGCCACGTGCTCGTGAACGGCAAGCGGGTGAACATCCCCTCCTACCGCGTGAAGGAGGGCGACGTGATCGAGGTGCGCGAGAAATCGAAGCAGCTCGCCTCCGTCCTCGAGGCGATCCAGCTGCCCGAGCGCGACGTGCCGGACTACCTCGACGTGGACCACAGCAAGATGACGGCCACCTTCGTGCGCACGCCGGGCCTGTCGGACGTGCCCTATCCGGTGCACATGGAGCCGAACCTCGTCATCGAGTACTACGCGCAGAACTGATCGGGCCGCAGGGCGCGACCGCATCGCGGGGCCGTCCTTCCGGGGCGGCCCTTCTCATGTCCGGAAGGTGGGTGCCGCAGGGCGGTTTCGCGGCTTTCGCGGGCCGTGCGCGGCGTATATAGGGGCCTTCGAGGAGCCACGCCATGAGCCAGATCGCGCCCCAGCCCGGAATACTCGACATCGCGCCCTACAAGGGCGGCGACTCGCGGATCGCGGGCGTGGCCGACGCGATCAAGCTCAGCTCGAACGAGAATCCCTACGGCCCCCCGCCGGCCGCGATCGAGGCGGCGCGGGCGGCGGCGGCGCGCATGCACCGCTACCCGCCCACGGATCACGCCGCGCTGCGGGAGACCATCGCCGAGAGCCACGGTCTCGACCCGGCGCGGATCACCTGCGGGGTGGGCAGCGACGAGATCATCTCGCTCCTCTGCCAGTGCTACGCCGGGCCGGGGACGGAGGTCATCCACACCGAGCACGGCTTTTCCATGTACCGCATCTCGGCGCTCGCCGCCGGGGCCATGCCGGTGGAGGTGCCCGAGCGCGAGCGGGTCACCGACGTGGACGCGATCCTCGCCGCGGTGACGCCGGCCACGCGCCTCGTCTTCGTCGCCAACCCGAACAACCCGACCGGCACCATGATCCCCGAGGCGGAGGTCGCCCGCCTCGCCGAGGGGCTCCCGGGGCACGTCCTGCTCGTCCTCGACGGCGCCTACGCCGAGTATGTCGAGGGCTTCGACGGCGGCGCCTCGCTCGTGGACGCGCGCGACAACGTGGTGATGACGCGCACCTTCTCGAAGCTCTACGGGCTCGGCGGCCTGCGGGTGGGCTGGGGCTATGCGCCGGATGCCGTGACGGACGTCCTGAACCGCGTGCGCGGGCCGTTCAACCTGTCCACGATCGCCCTCGCCGCGGCGGAGGCGGCGATGCGGGACCGGGCCTTCGCGGTGCGCTGCGCTGCCGAGAACGCGCGGCTGCGCGACTGGCTCCGCGACGCGCTGGAGGGCCACGGCGTGGCCTGCGACCGGAGCCATGCCAATTTCGTGCTCGCGCGCTTCGCCGACCCCGCCGAGGCCGAGGCCTGCGACGCCTTCCTGCGCGCCGAGGGGCTGATCGTGCGCAAGGTGGCGGGCTACAAGCTTCCGAACTGCCTGCGCATCAGTGTGGGCGACGAGAGCGCGTGCCGCCGCGTCGCCCATGCCGTGGGCCGCTTCAAGGCGGAAGCGGCATGAGCGGGGCGCCGATCTACGACCGGGTGGCGCTGATCGGGCTCGGGCTCATCGCCTCCTCGATGTTCTGGGCGATGCGCCGCGGCGGGTTCGCCCGGGAAGTGGTCGGCACCGCGCGCTCCGCCGAGACGCGGGAGACCGCCCGCGAGATCGGGCTCTGCGACCGTGTCGTGGACTCGATCCCCGAGGCCGTGGCGGGCGCGGACCTCGTCGTGCTTGCCGTGCCGGTGGGCGCCATGGGCGCGGTCGCCGAGGAGATGGCGCCGCATCTGAAGGCCGGCAGCACCGTCAGCGACGTGGGC
>CAZPCU010000522.1:0-1842 GCA_964585075.1 uncultured Rhodobacterales bacterium | reverse complement strand
GGCTCGAGTGCGAGAAGCCCGGGGACTGGTGGGAGGTCGAGGCGCTCTACGACCTCGCCTTCGGCCCCGGGCGCGAGGGGCTTTCCTCCTACCGGCTGCGCGAGGGCGTGGCGCCGGTGGCCGAGCTCTGCCGCGTGGCCCGCGACGACGCGGGCGTGATCGGCGGTGCGATCCGCTACTGGCCGGTTCGGGTGGGCGGGCGGCCCGCGCTGCTTCTGGGGCCGGTCGCGGTGCACCCCACCCACCAGGGCGAGGGGATCGGCGGGGCGCTCATCGCCGACAGCCTCGCCGCCGCCCGCGCCCTGGGCTGGGCGCGGGTGATCCTGGTGGGCGACGTGCCCTACTATGGTCGCTTCGGCTTCGCGCGTCTCGAGGCCGTCGAGATGCCGGCCCCCACCAACCCGGAGCGGGTGCTGGGCCTCGCGCTCGTGGCGGGCGCCTGGGAGGGCGTGCGAGGCCGCGTGAGCCGCAACGCTTGAAATGGGCGCGGGCCGCGCCGATCTTGTGCTTGCGATGACCGGAACCCGAGCCATGACGGATGCAACCCTCGTTCCCGTGGAGACGGGCGCGCGCCTCGACGCGCTCGCCGCGCGCTACGCCCGTGCCGACGGGCCGGCGCTCCGCCTGCTCAATCTCCTCGGCGGGCAGGCCGAGAACCTGCTCGAGCGCCTGCCCGATCGCGTGAAGGAGGAGCTGGAGGGCGCCACCGTCCACGCGCTCGCCGCCGCGCTCGAGGCGGCGCAGCGCTCGCGCCGGGCCATGCCCGACCAGTCGCCCTGGGTGAACACCTCGATCACCACGGCGATGGGGGCCGCGGGGGGCTTCGGCGGGTTGCCGACGGCGCTCGCGGAACTGCCCTTCACGACCACCGTCCTCTTCCGCGCGATCCTCGCCGAGGCGCACAGGCAGGGCTTCGACCCGGGCGCCGAAACGGTGCGCCGGGAGGCGCTGGAGGTGTTCTCGGCCGCAGGGCCGCTCTCCCACGACGACGGGTCGGAGACGGGCTTCCTCGCCGCGCGGGTGACGCTCACCGGCGCGACGGTTCGGGGCGTCATCGCGCGCATCGCGCCGCGGCTCTCGGCGGTGCTGGGCCAGAAGCTCGCGGCGCAGACGGTTCCGGTGCTGGGCGCGGCGGCCGGCGCGGCCACCAACTACGCCTACACCCGCTACTACCAGGAGATCGCCGCAGTTCGCTTCGGACTCGTGCGGCTGTCCGAGGAGACGGGCGCGGACCCGGCGCTTCTGACCGAGGAGATCCGCGCCCGCATGCCCCGGCGCTAGCCAGCTCCGTCGTCGAGCGAGAACCCTGTCGGGCCGCGGCCGGATCGCCGGAGCCGGTGCGGCCATGAACCGGGAAACCGGAACGCCGCCGTCCTAGCCGAGTGCCGCGTCGCAGCGGGCGCAGACGCCGGGATGCGTGTGGCTGCCCACGTCGGGCAGGATCTTCCAGCAGCGTTCGCACTTCTCTCCCTCGGCGCGCTCGAAGACGACGCCCACGCCCGGCACCTCCGGCAGGCGGAACGCCTCCTGCGGCATCGGGTCGGCGGTGAGTTGAAGCCCGGAGGTGATGCAGATGTCGTCGAAGGCGACCTCGCGCAGCGCGGCCAGCATCTCCGCATCCTCGACATGCACCACCGGGGCGGCCTCGAGGCTCGCCCCGATCGCCTTCCCGGTGCGCTGCACCTCCAGCGCCGCCGTCACCACGCGCCGGGCGCGGCGCACCCTCGCCCATTTCGCCGCCAGCGCGTCGTCGCGCCACGCCGCGGGCGTCTCGGGCATGTCCTGGAGATGGACGGAGGATTCCTCGCCCGGGAATCGCTCCAGCCAGACCTCCTCCATCGT
>CAZPCU010000521.1:0-1843 GCA_964585075.1 uncultured Rhodobacterales bacterium | reverse complement strand
GTCGCGGGCGGCGCGGCAAGCTCGGTCGCGGCTTCCGGCCCGGTGGCTGGGGGCGCCGTGGCCTCTCCCGTCTCCGGCGGCGGCTCCGGCCTGTCCTGCCGGGGCGCGGCGGCCGCGACCTCCTCGCCGGCTGTTGGCGGCGCGGCCGGATCGGTGCCCGGCGCGAGGATCACGCTCTCGTCCGAGATGATCGCGCGCCCCTCCGTCGCCGCCGAGAGCGTGAGCAGCCGAGGCGCGGCGCTGGGCCCGAGGGAGAGGAAGGTGAAGAACCGTCCGTCCGTATCCGCCGTCGTACGCGCGAGCGGCTCTTCGTCCAGGAGGATCGTCACCTCCGCCCCCGGGGCGGCGCGGCCGGCGATCTGCGCCTCCCCGTCAGGCTCGACGCGAACGACGTCGAAGGCGGGCGGGGCCGGCTCGGCGGGGGCCTGTTCCACGGCGGTGGCGGGCGCGTCCGGCGCGGCGGGGCTGGCCCCGTCCTCCCGTGTGGTCGCGGCGGACTCGTCCGGCGCGGGTGCGAGGGCGGCGCTCTCCTCTTCCGGGGCCGGCTCGGGCGGCGCGCCCAGATAGCCGGTGACGTAGAGGCTTCCCAGCGCCACCGCGGCGACGACGGCAGCCCCGGCGGCCAGGGCGCCACCCCCAGACAGGCCCGACTTGGAGTTCATTTTCCCCCTTCCGCGCAGCGCGGCGGCAAGCACGATTGCAGCAGTCTATCAACGCCGTTATCACGGGTCAAAACCGCCTGCTCAAGGGCTTGTCATGCCGCTCACTTCCGTCTGCGTCTATTGCGGATCGCGCAAGGGCGCCGATCCCCGCTACGCCGAAGAAGCCACCGCGCTCGGCCGCGCCCTCGCCGGGCGGGGCTGGCGGCTCGTCTACGGGGCGGGAGACGTGGGCCTCATGGGGGCCGTGGCGCTCGCCGCGAAGGAGGCCGGGGGGCTGACCCTCGGCGTCATCCCCCAGCATCTGGTGGCCCGCGAGGCGCTCTCGGGCCCCGCGCCCAACCACATCGTCACCGAGAACATGCATGAGCGGAAGAAGGTCATGTTCATGAACTCGGACGCCGTGGTGGTTCTGCCGGGCGGCGCGGGCTCGCTCGACGAGTTCTTCGAGGTGCTCACCTGGGCGCAGCTCGGGCTGCATGCCAAGCCGATCTTCCTTCTCGACGTCGCGGGCTACTGGCGCCCGCTTCTCGCGCTCATCGACCACGTGATCGATCAGGGCTTCGCCGATCCCTCGCTCCGCGGCTTCGTCAGCACCGCCGAGTCGACCCCGGCGCTGGTGGCCGGGCTCTCCGCCATGCTGGAGGGCCGGAGCGCGGCCCAGGAATAGATCGCCAGCGCCGTCCAGATCATCGGGAAGGCGATGGCCTGCCAGAGGCCGAAGGGCTCTCCGAAGAGCGCCACGGCGCAGAAGAACTGCAGCGTCGGGTTCAGGTACTGCACGAGCCCCACGGTGGCCAGCGCCGCGCGCCGCGCGGCGTAGGAGAAGAGGATGAGCGGCGTCGCCGTGATCGGCCCCGACAGCATCAGGAGCGCCGTGTCCTGCCCGCTCGCCCCGAAGGCGCCGCCCGCCCCGGCATGGGCCGCCCAGATCACCGCCGCCGCGATGGGCGAGAGGAGCAGCACCTCCGCCGTCACCGAGACGACGGGCCCTGCCGGCTGGCGCTTCTTCATCAGGCCGTAGAGCCCGAAGGTTCCGGCGAGGAGAAGCGCGATCCAGGGCGCCGTGCCGGGGCCGAGGGTCAGCACCACCACCGCCCCCGCCGCGATGCCCACCGCGACCCACTGCGCGCGGCCCAGCCGCTCGCCGAAGACGACGCGGCCGATCACCACCGCCACCAGCG
>CAZPCU010000520.1:0-1844 GCA_964585075.1 uncultured Rhodobacterales bacterium | reverse complement strand
TCACGATCCACAATTTCTACGTGCCCGCGGGCGGCGACGTGCCCGACCGCGAGGCGAACGTGAAGTTCGGCCAGAAGCTCGACTACCTCGCCGACATGCGCGACTGGCTCAATGCCGAGAAGCCGGGCAAGACGATCCTCGTCGGCGATCTCAACATTGCGCCGCGGGAGGACGATGTCTGGTCCCACAGGGAACTTCTGAAGGTCGTCAGCCACACCCCCGTGGAGGTGGAGCATCTCGGGCAGGTGCAGGAGGCGGGCCGGTTCACCGACGTGACGCGCCGGGACATCCCCGAGGGCCGGCTCTACTCCTGGTGGTCCTACCGCGCGCGCGACTGGGCCGCCTCGGACAGGGGGCGGCGGCTCGATCACGTCTGGGCCACGCCCGACATCGCGAGCGCCGCCCATTCGAGCCGCATCCTCCGCCACGTGCGCGGGTGGGAGAAGCCGTCGGATCACGCCCCCGTCTTCGCCGCGTTCGATTTCTAGGCCCGTGGGGGTCACACCTTGGAACGCGGGGCCGACGGGTCCATATTTGCCGAAAACCGAATTCGAAGGTGACAGGATGATCGAACTGGGCGGAAACGACGCGGCGGCGCCAGCGGCCGACCTCATCAAGGACGTTAACGAGCAGAGCTTCATGGCGGAGGTGGTGGACGCCTCTCAGGAAGTGCCCGTCATCGTCGATTTCTGGGCGCCGTGGTGCGGCCCCTGCAAGACGCTCGGCCCCGCGCTCGAGTCGGCTGTGACCGCCGCGCGCGGCGCGGTGCGCATGGCCAAGGTGAACGTGGACGAGAACCAGATGATCGCGTCGCAGCTGCGCATCCAGTCGATCCCCACCGTCTACGCCTTCTGGAAGGGCCAGCCCATCGACGGATTCCAGGGCGCGCTGCCGGCCTCCGAGATCAAGGCGTTCATCGACCGGGTCGTGAAGGCGGCGGGCGGCGACGCGTCGGGCGGCCTCGACGAGGCGCTCGAACTGGCCGAGCAGATGCTGGCCGACGGCGCCGCCGCCGACGCGGCCCAGACCTTCGCGGCGATCCTCGGCGAGGACGAGAAGAACGCCGCCGCCTATGGCGGACTCGTGCGCGCGCACATCGCGCTCGGCGATCTCGACCAGGCGGAGGCGATCCTGAACGGCGCGCCGGCGGAGATCTCCAAGGCGCACGAGCTCGAGGCCGCCGCGGCCCAGCTCGAGCTCTCCCGGCAGGCCGAAGGGGCCGGGCCGGTCGCGGAGCTTCAGGCCAAGGTGGAGGCCGACCCGGACGACCACCAGGCGCGTTTCGATCTTGCGCAGGCGCTCTACGCCAAGGGCGACGCGGCCGGCGCGGTGGACCAGCTGCTCGAGCTTTTCCGGCGCGACCGGGAGTGGAACGACGGCGCCGCCAAGGCCCAGCTCTTCACCATCTTCGAGGCGCTGAAGCCCAACGATCCGGTGGTGCTGAACGGCCGCCGCAAGCTCAGCTCGATGATATTTGCCTGACCATCCGGGCGGGCTAGCTCGATGCAAATGATCAATTTTGCCGACCTGCCGGAGACGATCCCGGTTTTCCCCCTGCCGGGCGCGCTTCTCCTGCCGCGGGCGCGCCTGCCGCTGCACATATTCGAGCCGCGCTACCTCGCCATGGTGGACGATTGCCTGAAGACGCCGCAGCGGCTGATCGGCATGGTCCAGCCCTGCCCGGGGCCGGGCAGGCAGGATCCGGCGCCGCTGCAGCGGATCGGCTGCGCCGGGCGTCTCACGCAGTTCTCCGAAACGGAGGACGGGCGCTACATGATCACGCTGACCGGCGTGTCGCGCTACCGGGTGCTCGAGGAGGTCGACGGCTTCAACCCCGACCGCCG
>CAZPCU010000519.1:0-1845 GCA_964585075.1 uncultured Rhodobacterales bacterium | reverse complement strand
GCGCCGGGCTGGGGGTTGTACCGCCAGGACGAAGACGGGGGCTGGGAGTACGGCGATGGTCTTCACGTATTGGCGGCAGGCGTTGCAGGCGTCGAACGCCGGATCGCTGCTTCTGTTCGACGTGAACAACATCCGCTACGTCTCGGCCACCAAGATCGGCGAATGGGAGCGGGACAAGATGTGCCGCTTCTGCCTGCTGACCGGCGACGAGTCTCCTTACGTCTGGGACTTCGGATCGGCCGCCGTGCATCACCAGAAATATTCCGACTGGCTGGAGCCCGACCACTGCCTCGCCGGGGTCGTCGGCATGCGCGGCACCATCCCGCCCGAGTTCGGGCTGATGCGCAAATATGCCAGGCAGATCGCCCAGCTCGTCAAGGACGCGGGCATGGCCGACATGCCGGTGGGCGTGGACTACGCCGAAACGGCGATGTTCCACGCGCTGCAGGAGGAGGGCCTGCATGTCGTGGATGGCCAGCAGATCATGCTCGCGGCGCGCGAGATCAAGAACTGGGACGAGATCCAGCTCCTGACCCAGGCGGCCTCCATGGTCGATGGCGTCTACCACATGATCTACGAGGAGCTGAAGCCGGGCATCCGCGAGAACGACATCGTCGCCATGTCCAACAAGATGCTCTACGAGATGGGCTCGGACGACGTGGAGGCGATCAACGCGATCTCGGGCGAGCGGTGCAATCCGCATCCGCACAACTTCACCGACCGCTATTTCCGCCCCGGCGACCAGGCCTTCTTCGACATTCTCCAGTCCTACCAGGGCTACCGGACCTGCTACTACCGGACCTTCAACATCGGCCGCGCCACCCCCGCCCAGCACGACGCCTACGTGAAGGCGCGGGAATGGATCGACGCCTCCATCGAGATGATCAAGCCGGGCGTCACCACCGACAAGGTCGCCGCCGTCTGGCCCAGGGCCGAGGAGTTCGGCTTCCCCTCCGAGGACGCGGCCTTCGGGCTGCAGTTCGGGCACGGGCTCGGCCTCGCGCTGCACGAGCGGCCGATCATCAGCCGGGCGGTCAGCCTCGAACACCCGATGGAGATCCAGACCGGCATGGTCTTCGCGCTAGAGACCTATTGCCCGGCGGCGGACGGATATTCCGCCGCACGGATCGAGGAAGAGGTGGTTGTCACGGACACGGGGGTGGAGGTGATCTCGCTCTTCCCCGCCGAGGAGTTGCCGATCGCGAACCGGTATTGAGGTGCGTGCAAGCACGCACCCTACGGCCGGTGCGGGCGTAGGGTGCGTGATCTCACGCACCGCGAGGCATGACCGGCCTCGGCGGAGACGGGGGCTGTCTGCCCCCCCCCCCCCCCCCCCGAGGATCGTTTCACCAGGAAGAAAACGGGACCGCGGCCTGACCCGCGCGGGAGGACAGATGACAAAGGCGAGGACCAATACCGAGGACTATGTGCGGATGTACCGCCAGATGGTGCGCATCCGCGCCTTCGAGGACAACGCCAACCAGCTCTATCTTTCGGCGAAGATGCCGGGGCTCACCCACATGTATTCGGGCCAGGAAGCGGTGGCCGTCGGCATCTGCGAGGCGCTGACCGACGAGGACCGCATCACCTCCACCCACCGGGGCCACGGGCATTGCGTCGCCAAGGGCGCGAATTTCCGCGAGATGTTCTGCGAGCTTCTGGGCCGCGAGGAGGGCTATTGCCGCGGCAAGGGCGGCTCCATGCACATCGCCGACCAGGCCCACGGGAACCTCGGCGCGAACGCGATCGTGGGCGGCTCCATGGGCATCGCGACGGGGGCCGCGCTCAGCGCGAAGCGCCTCGGCCGGGACTTCGTGGCCGTCTGCTTCTTCGGCGACGGCGCCA
>CAZPCU010000518.1:0-1858 GCA_964585075.1 uncultured Rhodobacterales bacterium | reverse complement strand
CGCGACGCCCATGAGCCGGGCGTTCTGCCGGTCCTGCAGGTAGCCCACCAGGATCCCGTCCTCGATCAGCACGTTGCGCGCGCTCGGCGTGCCCTCGTCGTCCACGGTGATCGAGCCGCGGCGGTCGGGAATCGTGCCGTCGTCCACCACCGTGACGCCCTTCGCGGCGACCTGGCTTCCCATCAGCCCGGCGAAGGCCGAGCTGCCCTTGCGGTTGAAGTCGCCCTCGAGCCCGTGGCCCACCGCCTCGTGGAGCAGGATGCCGGGCCAGCCGGGGCCGAGCACGATGTCCATGACGCCGGCCGGTGCGGGCTCCGCGCGCAGGTTCACCCGCGCGATTCGAAGCGCCTCGTCGGCCCGCTCGCGCCAGGCCGCGGGGTCGATCAGCCCTTCGAGCCCGACGCGCCCGCCGCCGCCGGCGCTGCCCGATTCGCGGCGCCCGTTCTCCTCGAGGATCACCGAGACGTTGAGACGCGCCATCGGCCGCACGTCGCTTACATGGGTGCCGTCGGGCCGCAGGATCTCCACCTCCTGGCGGCCGGCGGCCACCGTCGCCGTCACCTGCACCACGCGGGGGTCGGCGTCGCGGAGGTAGGCGTCGATGGCGCGAAGCGTCTCCACCTTCACCGGGAACTCCGCGCCGGCGATCGGGTCGATCTCGGCGTAGAGGTGGCGATTCGTGGCGGCGGGCGGCTCGGACCAGGTGCCGCCGCCGGCGCCCACGGCCAGCCGTGCCGTCTCGGCCGCGCGGGCCAGCGCCGCCTCGCTGATCTCGGTGGAATGGCCGTAGCCCGTGACCTCGCCGCGCACGGCGCGCAGGCCGAATCCCTCGGAGGCGTCGTAGGACGCGCTGCGGAGCCGCCCGTCGTCGAAGACGAGGCTTTCGCTGCGCGCCCGCTCCAGAAACAGCTCGCCGTCGTCCGCGCCGTCCGTCGCGGCCCGCAGCCGGGAGAGCGTGGCGTCGCGGTCGAGATGGGTCTCGAAGGGGCGAAAGTCCGTTTGCGACATGTGGCTGGCTCCCTTGGCGTTGATCCAGATCAAAAAAGCGGCTCTTTGCCGCAAGGTTGGTGCTTTATCTGTCCTCCGGAATATGGTTTCTAGCAGCCGCAAGACAACGGAGCACCCCCGGCGGCGCCCGCCGGAGCCAGTGCCGATAAACCGATCAGGGTGATTCATGCGACCGATCAAGACCGTTTCCGCTGCTCTGGCCGCGCTGGCCGCCCTCCCTGCCGCCGCGCAGGACATGGACGCCGCGACCGAAGGGCTTCAGATCATCGGCCGCCCGGTTGACCGCGGCGCCGGCTTCCAGCCCGCCGCGACGGAACTCGCGCGCGATCTGCAGTGGCTCGACGGCATGCTGCTCGTCATCATCACCGCGATCGTGCTCTTCGTGACGGCGCTCCTCGTATTCGCGATGGTGCGCTACAACCGCCGCCGCAACCCGGAGCCGGACAGCTTCACCCACAACACCCCGATCGAGGTGGCCTGGACGGTGGTGCCCATCGTGATCCTCGTCTTCATCGGCTCCTTCTCGCTGCCCGTCCTCTTCAAGCAGCAGGAGATCCCGGAGGGCGACATCACGATCAAGGTGACGGGCTACCAGTGGTTCTGGGGCTACGAATACGTGGACGAAGGCTTCGCCTTCGACAGCTTCATGCTGCAGCGCGACCAGCTCGAGGAATTCGGCTACAGTCAGGAAGACTACCTTCTCGCCACCGACACCGCCGTCGTCGTGCCGACGGGCGCGACGGTCGTGATGCAGGTGACCGCAGCCGACGTGATCCATTCCTGGACGATCCCTGCCTTCGGCGTGAAGCAGGACGCCGTGCCGGGCCGCCTCGCCGAGCTCTGGTTCGAG
>CAZPCU010000517.1:0-1859 GCA_964585075.1 uncultured Rhodobacterales bacterium | reverse complement strand
CTCGGGGCCGCGCGGCAGGCCGCGCGCCGGCACGGCATCCCGGAGGATCTGTTCCTGCGGCTCGTGCAGCAGGAATCCGGCTGGAACCCGGGCGCCGTCTCGCACAAGGGGGCGATCGGGCTCGCGCAGCTCATGCCCGACACGGCGCGGCTCCTCGGCGTGGATCCGGAGGACCCGCAGCAGAACCTCGACGGCGGGGCGCGCTACCTGAGCGAACAGTTCCGCGCCTTCGGCGACTGGCGTCTCGCGCTCGCGGCCTATAACGCCGGCCCCGGCGCGGTGAAGGAGCATGGCGGCGTGCCGCCCTTCCGCGAGACGCAGGACTACGTGCGGGCCATCCTGGGGCGCTGAGGCGCGGCGGCGCGCCCGGCAGAAGGGCCGGGCGGTCTTCCCTCACTCCGCGGCGATCTTGATGACGGGCTCCATCCGCTGGAATTCCTCTTCCGGCAGGTGGCACTTGACCTGGTGGCCCGACGCCATCTGCCGCATCGGCGGGACCTCGGTCTCGCAGAGGTTGCCCGGCACCTTGGACTTCCAGCGGCAGCGCGTCTGGAACGGACAGCCCGTCGGCGGGTTCATCGCCGAGGGAATGTCGCCCTCGAGCACGATGCGCTTCTTCTCGACATGGGTGTCGGCGATGGGGACGGCGGAGAGAAGCGCCTCGGTGTAGGGGTGATAGGGCGGGGCGAAGACCTGCTCGGTGTCCCCGATCTCCACGACATGGCCAAGATACATGACCATCACCCGATCCGCGAGATAGCGCACGAGCGACAGATCGTGCGCGATCACGATGAGCGTCGTCTTGTGCTCGTTCTGGATCTCCATCAGCAGATCGGTGACTGCGGCCTGCACGCTCACGTCGAGCGCCGAGACGGGCTCGTCCGCGACCACGATGCGCGCGTCACCGGCGAAGGCGCGCGCGATGCCGACGCGCTGCTTCTGACCGCCCGAAAGCTGGCGCGGCATCCGGTCGGCGAACTCGCGGGGGAGCTTCACCAGGTCGAGAAGCTGGAGCATCCGCTCGCGGCGGTCCTCTTCGGTGTCGCCCACCTCGAAGATCTCGAGCGCCCGCATGATCTGGCGGCCCACCGTCATCGACGGGTTGAGCGTGTCGAAGGGATTCTGGAAGACCATCTGCACGTCCGCGACGGTCTTGGTGTCGCGCTCCTCGATGGGAATGCCCTCGATGTTGCGGTTGTCGAGCAGGATCTGCCCGCCGGTCGCCGTCTCGAGGCCCATGAGCACCTTGGCGAAGGTGGACTTGCCGCAGCCCGACTCGCCCACGATGGCGAGCGTTTCGGATTCCCGCGCCTCGAAGCTCAACGTCTCGTTCGCCTTGACCACCTTCTTGTTCGCGCCGCCGAAGAGCGCGTTGGCCGAGACCTCGTAGTATTTCTTCAGGTTGTCCATCTTGAGGACGACCTGGCCGATCTCGGCCTTGTTCTTGTGCTCCTGGGCCGCGACGGGCGCGTCCCAGTCGATCTCCTTCCAGCGCAGGCAGCGCGTCTCGTGGGTGCCGGCCTCGTCCACGTTCTCCATGTAGATGTGGCCCTGGTCGCAGACGCCTTCCTCGAAGTAGTCGCAGCGCGGGCCGAAATTGCAGCCCTGCGGGCGCTCGTGGGGCAGGGGGAAGTTGCCGGGGATGGCCTTGAGCGGCCTGTCGTTCTTGTTCGCGCCCGGAAGCGGGATCGAGCGGAAAAGCGCCTGGGTGTAGGGATGGCGCATCTTGTTGAACACCGTCTCGATGTCGCCGCGCTCCACCGCCTCGCCGGAATACATCACGCAGATCCGGTCGCAGGTCTCGAGCACGAGCCCGAGATTGTGGGAGATGAAGAGCATCGACGTTCCGTACTTTCGGC
>CAZPCU010000516.1:0-1860 GCA_964585075.1 uncultured Rhodobacterales bacterium | reverse complement strand
GTAGCGCCGCCCGCCGGCGAGATCGCGCGAAGGGCGGGCCGTAAACCGGCGCGCAGACGAGCGTGTTGCCGCCGATCTCCACCGATTTCTCGGGGTTGCGCGCCACCTGGGTATAGCGCGCGGGCGCCCTGGCGCAGAGCTCGCGGGCGAGACCGCGGGGAATGTGCACGCGTTCTCCCTGCACGTCCGCGCCCGCCTCGCGCCAGCGCGCCAGCGCCTCGGGGTTCTGCACGAAGTTGACGCCGATCTCCTCGAGGATCGTCTCGGCGTTCGCCTCGATGATCTCGAGCGCCTCGGCGTTCAGGATGTCGAAGAGCGGGATGTTGCGCTCGATGAAGCGCGCCGTCTCGATCCGGACGGACGTCCGCTCGGCGCGGCGCGCCGCGCCCCCGCCGCCGCGGGACCGTCTGCGGGTTGCTGCCTCGGTCATGTCTCACCTCGCGCGCAAAAGGGGCTGTCGGGTGGCAAGGGTGTAACGTTCCGGCCGCCCGCTACGGTGATCGTTTGCGGCCAGTTTCGGACGAAAACGACATGGGGGCGGCCCTCCGCGCGGCGCGCGCGCTTGCGCACGCCCCCGCCGCGGCTTAGAGGGCAGCCATGACCACGCCCGCTCATGACCGCCTGCTCATCATCGACTTCGGCTCCCAGGTGACGCAGCTCATCGCGCGCCGCCTCCGCGAGCTCGACACCTATTGCGAGATCCACCCCTTCCAGAACGTCTCCGAGGCGTTCCTGCGCGAGTTCGCGCCGAAGGCGGTGATCCTGTCGGGCGGGCCGGCCTCGGTCACCGAGCCGGAGAGCCCGCGCCCGCCCGAGGCCGTCTTCGCGCTCGGCGTGCCGGTGCTGGGCATCTGCTACGGCCAGCAGGTGATGATGCAGATGCTGGGCGGCCGCGTGGAGCGCGGCGACGGCACGGCGGAATTCGGCCGCGCCTACGTCGCGCCCACGGAAAGGCGGCTCGACCTGCTGGAGGGCTGGTTCGAGACGGGGCGCGAGCAGGTCTGGATGAGCCACGGCGACCACGTGGCCGCGCTCGCGCCGGGCTTCGAGGTCTACGGCACCTCCCCCGGCGCCCCCTTCGCCGTGACGGCGGATCCGGAACGCCACTTCTACGCCGTGCAGTTCCACCCGGAGGTCCACCACACCCCGAACGGGCGCACGCTCTACGCCAATTTCCTGCGCATCGCGGGCTTCACCGGCGACTGGACCATGGGCGCCTACCGCGACGAGGCGATCGAGAAGATCCGCGCGCAGGTCGGCGACGCGAAGGTGATCTGCGGCCTCTCCGGCGGGGTCGATTCCTCGGTGGCCGCCGCGCTCATCCACGAGGCGATCGGCGACCAGCTGACCTGCGTCTTCGTGGATCACGGGCTTCTGCGCCTGAACGAGGCCGAGGAAGTGGTCTCGATGTTCCGCGACCACTACAACATCCCGCTCATCCACGCCGACGAGTCCGATCGCTTCCTCTCCGCGCTGGATGGGGTTTCCGACCCGGAAACGAAACGCAAGACGATCGGCAGACTGTTCATCGACGTTTTCCAGGAGCACGCCAACGAGATCGAGGGCGCGGAGTTCCTGGCCCAGGGCACGCTCTATCCGGACGTGATCGAATCGGTCTCCTTCTCGGGCGGGCCGTCCGTCACGATCAAGAGCCACCACAACGTCGGCGGCCTGCCCGAGAAGATGGGCCTCAAGCTCGTGGAGCCCTTGCGAGAGCTCTTCAAGGACGAGGTGCGCGCGCTCGGCCGCGAGCTGGGCCTGCCGCCCTCCTTCATCGGGCGCCATCCCTTCCCGGGCCCCGGCCTCGCCATCCGCTGCCCCGGCGAGATCACCCGCGACAAGCTGGAGATCCTGCGCAAG
>CAZPCU010000515.1:0-1872 GCA_964585075.1 uncultured Rhodobacterales bacterium | reverse complement strand
TCGGTAGCGGACGCCGAGAACGACACGGCATCACCCTCGGCGTCGGTCCGGTCGTAGGCCCATTGCTCGTCGTGCACCCCCGCGAAGACTCCGGACGACAGCATGGCGGGGGCGAAGCGGGTGCCCTCCTCGTTGGTCCAGTTGGTCACGACGATGGGGTGCTTCGTCCTGATGCCGAGATCGTTCATGGTGCGGATGATCTCGAGCCCGCCGAGAACCCCCAGAACCCCGTCGTACTTGCCGCCCGTCGGCTGCGTGTCGAGATGGCTTCCGACATAGACGGGCAGCGCATCGGGATCCGCGCCCTCCCGGAGCGCGAACATGTTGCCCATGCTGTCCAGACCCATCGAGAGGCCCGCCGCCTCGCACCAGCGCCGGAAGAGGGCGCGGCCCTCGGCGTCCTCGTCGGTCAGCGTCTGGCGGTTGTTGCCCCCCGCGACACCCGGCCCGATCTTCGCCATTTCCATGAGGCTGTCCCACAGCCTGTCGCCGTCGATCCTGAGATTCTCGGCCGGTGCCGCCATCCCGCGCTCCCTGTCGGTGCCACGGTCGCGCGGTCTCAGGCCCGGGGGGCGCTTGCGCCGCGCGCCGCAACTTTTTACCATTTGGTAAAGGGACCATTGCAACCGCCCCCTGACCTGTCAAGGATTGACTGGCAGGGCTCCTCCGGGCATCCACGCCGCCGCCCGCGCTGCCGCGAATTTCATCATGGGGCACGAATGGACCAGAGCCCTCCGCTGAAGCAGAGCCGCATCCAGCGCCGCAACCGCGCGCGGATCCTCGACGCCGCGCTCGAGGTGTTCGCCGCGGAAGGATACCGCGGCGCGACGCTGGACCAGATCGCCGCCGAGGCGGGACTGTCGAAGCCCAACATTCTCTACTACTTCGACGGCAAGGAAGAGATCCATGTCACGCTGCTGAACCAGCTCATGGAAACCTGGCTCGAACCGCTGCGCCGGCTCGACCCGGAGGGAGAGCCGCTCGAGGAGATGATGGCCTATATCCGCGGCAAGCTGGAGATGAGCCGCCAGTTCCCGCGCGAAAGCCGGCTCTTCGCGAACGAGATCGTGCAGGGCGCGCCACGGATGCGTCCGCACCTGCAGAGCGGGCTGAAGCCGCTGGTGGACGAGAAGGCGGCGCTGATCGCAGGCTGGGCCGCTGCAGGGCGCCTCGCGCCGGTGGACCCGCGGCACCTTCTTTTCTCGATCTGGGCGACGACCCAGCACTATGCCGATTTCGAGGCCCAGATCGCCGTGCTCATGCCCGGCCAGGAGATCTGGGACGCCGCCGCGGCCCATGTCGAGACGGTGTTCCGGAAGATGCTGACGCCGGATCGCGGTTAGGCCGGCGTTAACCGCGAATCGTGCCTGTTGCGGACATGTCCGACCTGTCCGCCCAGCCCGCGCGCGCGATCCGCCATCCCTCCTGGGGGCGGCGCATCTTCGACGCCAAGGCGGTTGCCCGCGGCGGCGTTCTGCGCCGCGCCGTCCGGGATGTCGAGCGCGAAATCGGGAGAGAGCGGCTCGAAGCCGAGGTGCGGGCGAGGGGCTTTCACCTGATCGAGTGCGGGGGGCAGTTCATCATCATCTGCAATCCCGGCCACATGCGCGTCATCTGCTGAGCCCGGAAGATTTTTCGATCGAAAAATCTTCGCTTTGTGTCGCGGCGCGCGGCCCGCCATTTTTCGATCGAAAAATGGCGGGCGCCCATGGTCACTCCGCCGCCTTGGCGGCGGCCGGGTTGTTCGGATGCGTCGTCCAGTTGGCATACTCCTCCTGCACGACCTCGCCGGTGCGCGGGTCCACGGCGCCCGCCTCCATGCGCACCATGGTGATGCAGTCCTCCACCGGGCAGACGTCGACGCAGAGGTTG
>CAZPCU010000514.1:0-1875 GCA_964585075.1 uncultured Rhodobacterales bacterium | reverse complement strand
CCTTCGAGGATCCGCCCTCCGGCGACGGTATCACCTGGGTCTCCCCCGAACTCGTGGCCGAGATCGGCTTCACCGAATGGACCTCCCACGGCAAGCTGCGCCATCCGCGCTTCCTCGGGCTCCGCGACGACAAGGACCCGCGCGACGTCACGCGCGAGCGGCCCGCGGCATGAGCGAGGAGACGATCACCGTGGACGGGCGCGAGATCGCGCTCTCGAACCTCGACAAGCCGTTCTTTCCCGAGGACGGGATCACCAAGGGCGACCTGGTGGACTATTATCGCCGGATCGCGCCCGTGGCGCTTCCGCATTGGCGCGACCGCGCGCTCAGCATGCACCGGTTTCCGGACGGGATCGGCGAGGAGGGCTTCTTCCAGAAGGACATGCCCGGCCATTTCCCCGGCTGGATCGACAGCGCGGAACTGCCCAAGGAAGGCGGCAGCGTCACCCACATCCTCGCCAACGAGGCCGCGACCCTCGTCTACATCGCCAACCAGGGCTGCATCACGCCCCATCTCGCGCTCGCCCGCGCCGACGCGCCGGACCGGCCGGACCGGATGATCTTCGACCTCGATCCCTCCGACGACGATTTCGGCAAGGTGCAGGAGGCGGCGGAGCGGCTCCGCGCCCGGCTCGAGGCGCTCGATCTTCCGGTCTTCGTGCAGACCACGGGCTCGCGCGGGCTGCATCTGGTGGTGCCGCTCGACGCCTCCGCGCCCTTCGATCCGGTGCGCGCCGCCGCGCGGCGGGTCGCGGAGACGGTGGCGGAGGAGGCCCCCGACCTCGCCACTATGGCCCAGCGCAAGGCGTCGCGGGGGAACCGCGTCTTCCTCGACACGCTGCGCAACGCCTACGGGCAGACCGCCGTCGCGCCCTACGCGGTGCGCGCGCGCCCCGGCGCCCCCGTCGCCACGCCGCTCACCTGGGAGGAGGCGCTCTCGGCAGACATGACGCCCCGCAAATACACCATCGCCAACATCTTCCGCCGCATGGGCCAGACCGACGACCCATGGGCCGGACTCGACGCCCACCCCGCCGACGCGGCGGCCTTCGCCGGGCGGGCCTGAGCGGGACAGGCGGCGCCGGGGCCGCATCCTTGCCGTTTCCCGGAGGCATGGGCACAGCCACGCCGGGCCTGCCGCCCGCGAACGCCGCCGGGCGCGCGTGCTCACCTCGCCCCCGCGGGATGTCTCCGGCCCATGCCCCGCAGTGGCCCGGGGTCTGATCTCGTCCGCTTTGGGCGCGCCCCTCAGTCCGCGCCGCGCACCTCGACGGGCGCGTCCGGGTCCGGGTGGAAGACGCGCTGCACGAGGAAGCCCGCCACGGCCAGCCCCACCCCGATCACGTCGGTGAGCCAGCCCCCCTCGATCATGAATAGCGCCGCGACGATGATGGCGAGGCGCACCATCCAGGCCGTGCGCGCGCCGAGGAACCAGCCCTGCACGCCGGAGGAGAGGAGGAACACGCCCACCGTCGCCGTCAGCGCGGCGCGGCCCACCTCGGGCCAGGTGCCGTCCATCAGGAGCGCCGAGTTGTAGAAGAACATGAAGGGCACGATGAAGGCCGCGATGCCGATCTTGAACGAGGTGACAGAGGTCTCCATCGGGTTCGCGCCGGAGATGCCCGCCGCCGCGTAGCTCGCCAGCGCCACGGGCGGCGTGATGGCCGAGAGCACCGCGAAGTAGAAGACGAAGAAATGCGCGGTGAGCGTGGGGATCCCGAGATCCACGAGCCCCGGCGCCACCACCGAGGCCGCCACCGCATAGGCCGCCGTGGTCGGCATGCCCATGCCGAGCAGGATCGCGATGCACATGGCGAAGAAGAGCGCGAGAAGCTGGCTGACGCCGGCGAGGCCCAGCAGCAGGTTGGAGAAGCG
>CAZPCU010000513.1:0-1877 GCA_964585075.1 uncultured Rhodobacterales bacterium | reverse complement strand
CGGCCGTGAGCCTCGACCGCCGCGCCGTGCGCGTGCGTCTCACGCCGAAGGGGCGGGAGATCCGCGACGTGGTGGCGCAGCTCTTCGCCCGCCACGCCGAGGGGCTCGAGGGCAGGGCGGGGCTGGAGCGCGAGCGCCTCGCCGACAGCACCGCGGCCCTCCGACGGCTGGAACGCTTCTGGTCCGACCAGATCCGTTACATCTACTGAGCCTGCGCCGGATCGATGCGGGCGAGGGAGGGCGCGGCCAGCTCGCGCAGGAGCTTGCGGCGCATGGCGCGCGCGAAATCCTCGTATCCCAGCGCCGTCTCCACGAAGGCGTCCGGCCCCCGGATCACATGCGCGTTGAAGTAGCTCGAGAGCTCCCCGATCTGCACATGCCGCCGATCGAGCGCATCGCGGGCGTCCGACCCCACCACCAGCGCGTTCACCGTGACGCCGGAAATCTCTCGGCGGACGGCTTGCGGTGCCGGCCCCGCGTTGGACTTCCCGTCGCCGGATATGTCGAGGACGTGGCGCCAGCAATCGGGTCTCGCCGCGAGGAGCGCCGCGCCGTGGCGCAAGGCCGCGCCGAGCGCCGTGCTTTCGTCGGCCGGGGCGCGGCCGGTGGCGCGAAGCCGCGCCGTCACGGCGGCGAGCGCGGCGTCGTCGGCAATGTCCGTCCAGCCGATGATCGTGCGCTGGGCGGAAGGCCCGCTCCACTCGAACACCGTGATCGCGACGGGCGCGGCGGGCAGCGCCAGCAGCGCCGCCCGGACCTCGCGCGCGTCCAGCGCGGCGGCCAGCCCGTCGAGCTGAAGCCGGTATTCCCGCGCGTCCACCGACCCCGACACGTCGAGCCCGAGCGCCAGCGCCTGCCGGCAGGCCGCCTCCGCCGCGCCGCCAAGCGCGAGCCCCGCGAGGAGGAGGGCGGCGCGGGCGGCGCGCCTCACCGCGCGAGGCCCACCGCCATCGCCCCGATCTCGCGCAGGAGCTTGCGGGTCATCGCGGCCTCGAAAGCGGCGTAGCCCTCGGCGAGTTCCACGAAGGCGTCCGGCCCGTGCCGCAGGTCGTCGATGTAGTAGTCCAGGACCTGGGGGTCGTGGCCGCTGACGGCGAGGCCGTTCACAGTGATCCCGGCGAAGGGAAAGTGACGGTAGGCGTGCCGCGGCCCGAACCCGTCATTCCCGATCCCGTCGCCGGAGACGTCGAGGACGCGCCGCCCGCAGGCCGGCCCCCGCTGGAACAGGCCCGCGCCGTAGCCGAGCGCGTAGCCGATGGCCGTGGGGAATTCGGAATAGCTGCGCGGCGCCTCGAGGAGCCGCGCGATCGCCGTGTCGATCGCCGCATCGCTCTCGAGCGCGGTCCAGTCGAGGAGCAGGGTCTGCTGGTATCGGCCGGACCATTCGTAGACCGCCAGCGCGACGTGCCCCGGCGCGCCGGACAGGATCGCCGCCCGGATGTCCGGCTTGCCGAGCGCGGCGGCGAGGCCCTCGCGCTGGAGCCGGTGCTCGCGCGCGTCCACCGAGGACGACACGTCGAGCGCGAGCGCCAGGGCGAGGCGGCATTCCGCCGCCGCCCCGGCGGCCCAGAGGGAGAGGGCGAGGGCGAGCGCCCTTACCAATGGCCCGTGTTCTCCATGCTGGCCCAGGGTTCCGCGGGCGCCTGCGCGTCGCCCTTCTGCAGAAGCTCGATCGAGATGTTGTCGGGCGAGCGGACGAAGGCCATGCGGCCGTCCCGGGGCGGGCGGTTGATCGTCACGCCGTTGTCCATCAGGTGCCGGCACATGGCGTAGATGTCGTCCACCTCGTAGGCGAGATGCCCGAAATGCCGGCTGTCCGAGGGCAGCCCCTCGTCACCGTCCCAGTTGTAGGTGAGCTCGATCGGGCACTCCTCCTG
>CAZPCU010000512.1:0-1877 GCA_964585075.1 uncultured Rhodobacterales bacterium | reverse complement strand
GGGCGCTCACGACGCCCGAAAGGCGCCGTCAGTCTATGCCCTACGCCCTCCTAGGTCTCCGAACCCGACCGGGATCGGAGCGCGGCGCCCTACGATCCGCCACCCTCCTTGGCGGCGTGGCGGCCCTCGTGCTCGGCCATGATGCGGCGGATCCTGGGGGTCATCAGGGCGATCGCGAGGGCGGCGAGGAGCGCGGCGGCGAAGTTGATGCCGAAGATCCCCATCAGCGGGATCTTGGCCCAGAACCCGGCGAGCACCCCGGCGAGCTTGTTGCCGATGGAGGTGGCCAGGAACCAGCCGCCCATCATCAGTGCCGTGACCCGCGCGGGCGCGAGCTTGGACACCAGCGCGAGGCCCATGGGCGACAGGAACAGCTCGCCGACGGTGACCACGGCGTAGGTCCCCACGAGCCACCACGGTGAAACCTTGAGCTCGCCCCCACCCGACACCCACACGGCGCCGAGCATGAACACCGTGGAGGCGGCCGTGATCAGCATCCCCCACGCGATCTTCGCCGGCGTCGAGGGCTCCTTGCCGAACCGCCGCAGCCACGCGAAGAAGCCCACCACCAGGGGCGTGAAGATGATGATGAAGAACGGGTTGATCGACTGGAAGAGCTCGGTCGAGATGAGGGTCTGCGTCTGGCCGGGCTGCGGTCGCTCGCCCAGCGGCACGTTGCGCCAGTAGGAACCCTGCACGTCGGGATCTGGGATCGCCTCGCCGATCGTGGCGTCCTGGTCCATGTACAGGGTCGTCAACACCGGGGCGAGCGCCCCCGCCTCGCGCCGCGTGTTCTCCTCGGCCCAGAGGGTGAGCGTGCTGCCGTTCTGGTGGAAGACCATCCAGAAGACGACCACCACGGCGAAGATGGACAGCAGCGCGCCGATCGGGCCGCGCTCGTCGGCCGGGGCGCGCATCCACAGCAGGGCGTAGTAGATCACCACCGGCAAGGCGCCGAGCACGAAGGCGGCTGTGGTCTGGCTTCCGAACACCGGGCCGAGGAAGAGGTAGCCGACGGTGCCGGCGACGGCCGCCGGGACGATCACCTGGACGAGCAGCGTGCCGAGGATGCCGGCCTGGGCCTCGGAGCCGTCGCCGCGGTCCGGTACGTGCGCCAGCAGCCGGCGGTTGAAGACGAAGATCGCGACGCCGACGAACATTCCGATGCCCGCCGCGGCGAAGGCGTAGCCCCATCCGAACTGGTTCCGCAGGATCGCGGCGACGAAGTTGCACACGAAGGCGCCGATGTTGATACCCATGTAGAAGATGTTGTAGCCGGCATCCTTCAGCGGGCTGCCGTCGGGGTACAGACGGCCGACGAGGGCCGACATGTTGGGCTTGAAGAACCCGTTGCCGACCACCACCACGCCGAGGCCCGTGAACAGGGCGGCGGTGCCGGGGATGGCCAGGATCAGGTAGCCGATCCCCATCAGCACCCCGCCCAGGATGACGCTGTTGCGGTAGCCGAGAGAGCGGTCGGCGATGATCCCGCCGAAGAACGGCGTCAGGTAGACCAGGGCGATGAAGGTGCCGTACACCTCGGCGCCCGCTTCGTAGCTGAAGCCGAGCCCGCCCATCACCGAGTCGCGCATGTACAGCAGCAGGATGCCGAGCATCAGGTAGTAGCCGAAGCGCTCCCACATCTCGGTGAAGAACAGGACCTTCAGCGCGGGCGGGTGGTCTTTGAACATCGCGTCCCCTCCCCGGCGGCCGGCGACCCGGAAGCCGGTCGGAGCACCCTAGCGTTGAAACGCCGTCTCGGCAAATCCGCCCGGACGCGGCGCCTCGATCTGCGGACGCCCGCATCGGCCTGCGAAGCCTGCCACCTGGAAGGTGGCGCTACGGAGCAACGTCCGAGCCCTGGGAACCGATCCCCG
>CAZPCU010000511.1:0-1880 GCA_964585075.1 uncultured Rhodobacterales bacterium | reverse complement strand
GAGCAGGATCTCGCCCTCGACGCGGGCGACGTCGATGGTGTCGTTCATCCGGTTCAGGCAGCGCAGGAAGGTGGACTTGCCGCAGCCCGATGGGCCGATGAAGGCGGTCACCGTCCGGTCCTCGATGTTCACGTCCACGTCCCTGATGGCGTGGGTGTCACCATAGAAGACCTGGACGTTGCGGGCCGCGATCTTGATCGCGTGCGTCTCCTGAACGCCGGAGTGCGTCGGTGTGGGGGCGTCGTACATGGCCATGGGTCCTTGTCACCACTTCCGCTCGAACTTGTTGCGGAGATAGATTGCAATCGCATTCATGAAAATGAGAAATGTCAGCAGCACGAGGATCGCCGCCGAGGTGCGGCTGACGAATCCCCGTTCCGGGCTGTCGGCCCAGATGAAGATCTGCGTGGGCAGCGCGGTCGCGCTGTCGAAGGGCGATGCGGGCGCCGAGGTGATGAAGGCGTTCATCCCGATCAGCAGGAGCGGCGCCGTCTCGCCCAGGGCCTGCGCCAGCCCGATGATCGTGCCCGTCAGGATGCCCGGCATGGCAAGCGGCAGGACGTGCTGGAACACCACCTGGTGCTTCGAGGCGCCCACGCCGAGCGCGGCCTCGCGGATCGAGGGCGGCACCGCCTTCAGCGCCGCGCGGGTGGCGATGATGATGGTGGGAAGCGTCATCAGCGCCAGCGTGAGCCCGCCGACGAACGGCGCCGACCTCGGCAGGCCGAACCAGTTGATGAAGACCGCCAGCGCGAGCAGGCCGAAAACGACCGACGGCACCGCCGCGAGATTGTTGATGTTCACCTCGATGAAGTCGCTGACGCGGTTCTTGGGCGCGAATTCCTCCAGGTAGATCGCGGCGCCGATGCCGAGCGGAAAGGAGATCAGGAAGCAGGTGAGCAGCGCCCAGAAGGAGCCGATCAAGGCCCCCTTCAGGCCTGCAAGTTCCGGAAAGCGCGAGTCGGCATTGGTGATCAGCCCGGTATTCAGCGGCTTCGAGATGAGCCCGAGCTCGTCCAGCCGGTCGAAGCGTTCGATCGCGGCATCGTCGAGCCGCCGGTTCTCTTCGGGCGTGTCCCGCTGGACCAGTCCCTTGGCGAGCTGGTCATAGGGGTCCGACACCGGGACCTCGAGGCCGATCGTCTGGCCGATCAGCGAAGGGTCGGCCACCACCATGTCGCGCAGCTGGAACTGCGCCCCGTTCGACAGGATCGACGAGAGCTCGCGCGCCGCGGCGCGGTCGGACATGTCCACGTCGGGGAAATACGCCGCGATGGAGGCGCTCAGCACCTCGCGGAACCCGCCGCGGGGCAGGTTTTCCTCCGGTATCTCGGCGGGATCGACATAGACGTCGATCTCCACATGGGTCTGGGTGAAGGCATGGTAGCCCGTGCTGACGAGCGAGGTGATCAGGATCCCTAGCATCAGCATCGCGAAGGAGATCGCGGCGATGCCGAGCCCCTGCAGCATCACCTGCTTGCGATTGCGCCGCGCGAGGCTGTTGCGCACCGCCGCCGCGGTGGAGTTGACGGGACGCGCGCGGGCGTCTTCCGGGGTGATGTCGGTCATGTCTGCGCGGACCTCAGTCGTAGATTTCACGATACTTGCGGACGAGCCGCAGGGCGAAGACGTTGATGACGAGCGTCGCGACGAACAGCACCATGCCGAGCGCGAAGGCCGCCAGAGTCTTGGGATTGTCGAAGGCCGTGTCCCCGATCAGCAGGGTGACGATCTGCACGGTCACCGCCGTCACGCTGTCGAGCGGATTGATCGTCATCTTCGCGATCAGGCCGGCGGCCATGACCACGATCATCGTCTCGCCGATGGCGCGGCTGACCGCCAGCAGGACGCCGCCGACGATGCCGGGGATGGCCGCGGGG
>CAZPCU010000510.1:0-1882 GCA_964585075.1 uncultured Rhodobacterales bacterium | reverse complement strand
AGAAAACACATGTCGGATCTCCTGAAGGGCAAGCGCGGCCTGATCATGGGCGTGGCCAATGACCGCTCCATCGCGTGGGGCATCGCGAAGGCCATGCGCGCCGCGGGCGCGGAGCTCGCCTTCACCTACCAGGGTCCGGCCTTCGGCAAGCGGGTGGAGCCGCTCGCCGCCTCGCTCGGCGCCGATATCCTCGTCGATGCCGACGTCACCGACGACGACGCCATGGACGCGGCCTTCGACGCGCTGGCGGCGCGCTGGCCGACGATCGACTTCGTGGTGCACGCCATCGCCTATTCCGACAAGTCGGAACTGACCGGCCGTTTCATCAACACCACCCGGAAGAACTTCAAGCACTCGCTCGACATCTCGGCCTACTCCTTCATCGACGTCGCGCGCCGCGCGCAGCCCCTGATGCAGGAGAACGGCGGCGCGCTCCTCACGCTGACCTACCAGGGCTCCATGCGCGTCGTGCCGAACTACAACGTGATGGGCGTGGCCAAGGCCGCGCTGGAGGCGGCCACGCGCTACCTCGCCAACGATCTCGGGCCGGACCGCATCCGCGTGAACGCGATCTCTCCGGGGCCGATGAAGACGCTCGCGGGCGCGGCCATCGGCGGCGCGCGGCGCACCTACAAGCACACGGAGTCGAACACGCCCCTGCGCACCAACGCCACGCTGGAGGCGGTGGGCGGCACGGCGGTCTGGCTCGCCTCCGACGCGGGCGCCTGCACCACGGGCGAGATCGTCCACGTGGACGGCGGCTATCACATCATCGGGATGCCGCAGATCGAGAATCTCTGACGCGCGCCGGGGGACGACGGGGCGGGCCTTGCGGCCTGCCCCTGGGCGCCGGGGCGGGGGGGCTCAGAACCACTGCCCGGGCTCAATCAGCCCGAGGTCCAGGAGCTGGCGCGAGTGCCATTCGAAGGGCACCGAATTGTGCCAGCGGAACGTCCCGATCTCGTCGCGCGAGCCCGGGTTGGTGCGGAGCGCCTTCGCGGTGCGGAAGGAGGCGATCGCCGCCGTCAGGTTGTGATGCCAGGGGCAGGCGTAGGTGTTGTATTCCTCGTCGTTGAAGGTGTGGTCCTCGCGCAGCTCGAGGCCCGGTTTCGCCCGGAAGAGCGAGACGCGGTCGATCTTGCGCCGGGCATGCGGCACATGCTCCTCGTAACGCCAGCGCAGACCGCCGAAAAAGTCGAGCTGGCGCTCCTTCGGATGGTTGTGGTTGGCCGGATCCTTGCGCGCGAGCGCGTAGTATCCCGTCCGGTCGATGTGAGCGTCGTCGAGGGAGACCGCGTTCGGCGCGGCGTCCAGATCGCCGGCGTAGAGGTCCACGACATAGGTGAGCATCGCGTCGCGCCTCTCCTCTGCGTGGAACGCGAGCATCTCGCCCACGGTCCGCGTCTCGCAGAACGGGTAGAACAGGAACTCCGCGTTGTAGCAGTAGTAGATCCAGGCCCCCGGCGCGGCCGCCGCGATGCGGTTGACGGCCATCTGCAGCGCCCCCTCGGCATGGGGGTCGAAGCCGATGCGGTGCACGGGATCCACGAGGTCGGGGGCGAGCGCGAAGGCCTCCGGCATGAGCGCGAGCACCGTCCGGAAGCCCGACTGCATGTGGTGACGCAGCGTGGTGTCGATCTCGACGTCGTCCTCCACCACGACGATCGCGACGGGCCCCCTGGCCAGCGCCGCGCACCCGCGCGCGAGGAAATCGTCCAGGCTGTCGTACTGCATCGCGCCCCGCCGGCCTTTGGGCGGGAAGGTCCGGCAATTCGAGCCGCATTGCAAGGCGGGCGCGATCCGGTGTAGACCGCCGCCCTGAACGCGCGAGGCCCGAGAATGACCGAGAGCCGGAAACTCTACATCAAGACCTACGGCTGTC
>CAZPCU010000509.1:0-1904 GCA_964585075.1 uncultured Rhodobacterales bacterium | reverse complement strand
AGCCGAGATCCATCAGCCGCTTGACGTTCATCTGCACCTCGCGGCGCAGGTCGCCCTCGACCGTGTAGTTGGAGTCGATGTGCTCGCGGATGGCGAGAAGCTCCGCGTCGGAGAGTTCGTTCACCCGGCGGCTCTGGTCGATGCTCGTCGCCTCGCAGATCGACTTGGCGGCGCTCTGGCCGATGCCGTGGATGTAGGTGAGCGCGATGGGCACTCGCTTGTGGGTGGGGATGTTTACGCCGGCGATACGTGCCACGTGTCCGTCCTTTCGTTGCGGTTCCGTAGTTCCAGAACCTTTTTTCACAGCACTCGGCCCGCGGCTTGTGCCGACGGGCCGAAGCGATGAGGTGCTCCTTGCGTGAACCGGGGCGGGCGCCCGGCGCGCAAGACCGATTCCCGGTCGAGAGAGCCCGGTTAAGAGACTTCCGCGCGGGCGTCAAGCCCCGTGCCCGCCGCGTCGAGCACGCGCGCGATGGCCTGCTGGACCTCCCGGATCTCGCCGAGCCCGTCGATTCGGTGCAGCAGCTCCTTGGCGTGGTAGTAGCCGATGAGCGGCGAGGTCTTCTTGTAGTATTCCATGAGCCGCTGGCGCAGGCTCTCCTCGTTGTCGTCGGCACGGCGCTTGAACTCCGTGCCGCCGCAATTCGCGCACTTGCCATCCTCGGGGATGGGCTTGGTGATGTCGTTGTAGACCTCTCCGCAATTCGCGCAGGTCGAGCGCGCGGTGATGCGGTCGACGAGAATGTCGTCATTCACCTTCAGCTCGATCGCGCAGTCGAGGGTCTGGCCCATCTCTGACATGAGATCTCCCAGCGCGTCGGCCTGGGCCAGCGTGCGCGGGAACCCGTCGAAGATGAAGCCTTCCGCCTCGACCGTCTCGAGCTTCTCGCGGATGAGGCCGATCACGATCTCGTCGGTGACGAGCTCGCCGCGGTCCATCACCTCGGCCACGCGGCGGCCCATCTCCGTGCCGGAACTGCGCGCCTCGCGCAGCATGTCGCCGGTGGAGAGCTGCACCATCCCGCGGCTTTCCTCGAGATGGCGCGCCTGCGTGCCCTTGCCCGCGCCGGGCGGTCCCAGAAGTATGATGTTCATCGTCTCGCCGGTGCCTTCTTTCCGGTTTTCTTCTTGCCGCGCCCGCGCAGCTGCGATTTCTGGATCAGCCCCTCGTACTGGTGCGCGAGGAGATGGCTCTGCACCTGCTGGACCGTGTCCATCGAGACCGACACGACGATGAGCACCGAGGTGCCTCCGAAGTAGAACGGGATCGCGAGCTGGCCGCGCAGGACCTCCGGCAGGAGACAGACGAGGGCGAGGTAGCCCGAGCCGAGAACGAGCACGCGGTTGACCACGTATTCGAGATACTCGGAGGTCTTCTTGCCCGGCCGGATGCCCGGCACGAAGCCGCCCTGGTTCTTCAGGTTCTCCGCCACGTCGTCCGGCTTGAAGGAGACGTTGAAGGTGTAGAAGTAGGCGAAGAACACGATCATCGCGCCGAAGAACGCCAGGTAGAGCGGCTGGCCGGGCCCGAAATAGGCCATGATCGTGGACATCACCGGCCCGGACTGCTGGCCCGAGAAGGTGCTGATCGTCGTCGGCAGCAGGAGCAGCGAGCTTGCGAAGATCGCCGGAATGACGCCCGAAGGGTTGACCTTCACCGGCAGGTGGCTCGTCTGCGCCTCTGTCATCTTCATGCCGACCTGGCGGCGCGGATACTGGATCGCGATCTTGCGCAGCGCGCGTTCCATGAACACCACGAAGGTGATCGTCACGACCACCATGAGGATGACGCCCACGATCACGGCGGGGCTGATCGCGCCGGAGCGGCCCGAGGCGAAGAACTGCGCGAGCGCGGCGGGAACCTCGGCGATGATGCCCACGAAGATGATGAGCGAGATGCCGTT
>CAZPCU010000508.1:0-1910 GCA_964585075.1 uncultured Rhodobacterales bacterium | reverse complement strand
GTCTTCTCGTCCACGCCGAACAGATCGTTGGTAGACAGGGAACCCTCGAGGTTCTCGACGGCCAGGATGGGCGACCCGGCGGCGATGCGCCCCACCACGGGGATGCCGAGGGGAGACAGCTCCTCGCGGATCTCGATGTTGCGCGCCTTGCGGTTGCGGCGCTTGATGTAGCCCTTGCGCTCCAGCGCGTCCAGATGGTCCGTAGCGGCTTTGGGACTGCGGAACCCGAAGTGATCCGCTATCTCCCGCACCGTGGGGGGACGGTGCTCTTCGCGCATCGAACTACGCACAAACTCAAACACTTCCCTCTGCCGGTCCGTCAGGCCTTTCACCATGGTGTCGGCCCCTTCACGCCAAAGTCCCGCGAGTATCAAACGACCGACTGCTCCAGCCGGTCTACAGACGATGAATCATCCTTTCTGCGCTCGCGACAAATGTATAATAGCGACTTCCCCCATACAATGCAAGTGCATTTTTCCCCGCAGTTGGCGGCGCCCGGCTCATGTCGTACAATGCCGTAAGGAAACCGGGGGGGCCTCATCATGGGGAGACGTCGGCAGACCGACCGGGAGGGCAGCCGCGCGCTGCGGCGCCGGGCGGATCGGATTGCGCGGCTCATCGTCGCTACGGACTATCCGGCGATAGACGTGGTGATCGAGATCCGCAAACTCCGTGAGTTCGCCCAGGAGCACTTCCCGGATCGCATGCGATTGTTCGAGATGGTCTATGAGGGGCGTTTCCGGCGGCTTTGGGCGCAGTTCCACCCCGGAGACGAAGCACTGCCCGATTGGTAATCAGCGAACGGAAGGGAGGCAACGATGGTAAGGGACAAGGTGGCCGTCATCTATCATTCGCAGCAGGAGGGCAACACGCACGCCGCCGCTCAGGCGGTGGCCCAGGGCGTGCGCGCGGACGGACGGTTGGAGGTCGTCCTGCATAACACGCACGAGCAGGAGGTCTCTCCGCAACTGCTGGCGGAGTGCGCGGGGGTGGCGTTCGGCACGCCGGACTACTTCAGCTATCCCGCCGGGCGGCTGAAAGTGTTCATGGACAACTGGCTGATCGCCAAACGCAGGGGCAATGAGGACATCGAGGGCATGCCCGTCGCCCTGTTCATGACCCACGGCGGGGGCGGCGCGGCCCGGGGGCCTTTTGAAGATCTGTTCCACCACGTGGGGCCGCAGGTCGGCGAGACCGCGACCATGAAGGGTGCCCCGGACGACGAGGCGGCGGAGCAATGCCGCGGACTGGGCGCACTCCTGGCCCGGGAAGCCGCCGCCCACGCGGAAGGCGGAAGCTGAACCGCCCGGCGTCAACCGCGCGGCAACAGGCGGTCCGCCGCCAGCAGAAGCGCCGCGAGCGCGTAGAGCGCCGGCGCCAGGGGAAGTCCCTGCCCTCGCACACGCGACAGTGAGCCGGCCAGCCGCGCGGAGACGATATCCTCGGGGCGTTGCGGCAGCGATGTCTCTTTCGGACCGGCGCGCCAGTGCCGCCCGCCGCCTGCCTCGGCCCATCTGCGCATCCGGTCCGGGCGGGCGTGCGTGGTCACCGCCTGCCGCCCCGCAACCGCCGGCAACGTGTGGCCCTGCTCCGATCCCACGGTGACCGTGTGGAGCACCGCGCCCGCCCCCGCAACGTTCTCGATGTCGCCGGGTTCAGGGGGGCTGTGGAACTCCCCGTCGCTGACCAGAACCACGGCGCCGACGCCCCGGCTCTCGGCGCCCAGCAGCTCGGCCGCCTGCCGCAACGCGGGACCGGCTCGGGAGCCCCGGTCGGAAAACCAGTCCGTCCGACCCTGCCGGAGCAGGTTGAGGAAAACATCGCGGTCGTTCGTGGGCGGGCAGACGACGGCGGCGTCCCCTGCCGCGGCCACCAGCGCCGGCCGCGCGGCGGGCAGCAGGTCGCAGATT
>CAZPCU010000507.1:0-1915 GCA_964585075.1 uncultured Rhodobacterales bacterium | reverse complement strand
GTTGAGGATCGGCGCGAGATTCGAGGCCGCGATGATCTCGCGCATGGCCGCCTCGGAAACCGCCTGCACCGTAAGCTGCGGATCGCGGATGTTGAACAGCAGCTTCGCGGGATCGTTGATGTTCCAGACGACCTGGAACTCGATGTCCACGATGTTCGCGTCGGTGGTCAGCATCAGCCCCTCGTCGCGCGCGCGCGTGCTGGCGCCGATGGTCTCGGTCGGCTCCGACGTCACGTTCACCACCTCGGCCGTCACCAGCGGCCAGGGCGCGAAGTTCAGGCCCGGGTTCCCGATCGAGTGGAACTGGCCGAGGAAAAGCTCGACCGACTGCTCCTCGGGCTTGACGGTGTAGAAGCTCGAGAAGGCCCAGAGGCCGACCGCGGCCAGCGCGCCGATCAGGATCGTGGAGCGATTGAAGGCGGGGCCGCCGCCGTCGCCGCCGCCGCGGCCACCGTCGCCGCCGCCGCGGCCGCCCATCAGAACGCGGAGCTGCTCCTGCCCCTTGCGGACGAGATCGTCGATTTCCGGAATCGGTGGCTTGTCTTCGGGGCCTCCGGGACGGCGGCCGCCGCCCTGGTTCCTGTCGCGATCGCCGCGATCTCCACGATCGCCGCCTCCCTGACCGCCGCCCCCCCAGGGGCCGCCGCTATGTCCTGCCATTCGGTTTTTCCTCGCTTGCGCGTCTATGGCGTGTCGCACCTAAACTGTGCATCTCGGTCCGGATTTCAAGCCGTCGCTCAGAGCCGTCGCACCGGCTGCCGCATGGTCACGAGCTCTTCCGAAACCGTGGGATGCACCGCCACGGTCTGGTCGAACTGTTCCTTCGTCGCGCCGAGCTTCACGGCGATCCCGGCGAGCTGGATCATCTCGCCCGCCCCGGGCGCGACGATATGGCACCCCAGCACCCGCCGCGTCTCGGCGCAGACGACGAGCTTCATCAGCACCCGGTCGGGCCGGCCGGCGAAACTCGTGCGCATGGGCCGGAAGGAGGTGCAGTAGACCTCGACGGGTCCCTGCTCGGCGGCGGCCTCCTCGGAAAGCCCCACCGTGCCCATCTCGGGCTGGGTGAAGATCGCCGTGGCCACGCGATCGTGATCGACGGGCGTGGGGTTGCCTTTGAACACCGTCTCGACGAAGGCCATCCCCTCGCGGATCGCCACCGGGGTCAGGTTGAGCCGGTCGGTCACGTCGCCGATGGCGTAGATCGAGGGCACGGCGCTCTGCGAATACGCATCCACCACGATCTCGCCCCGGCGTCCGAGCTCCACCCCGGCCTCGGCAAGCCCCATGTCGTCGGTATTGGGCGCGCGGCCGGTGGCGAAAAGGACCTGCTCGAACACGCGCTCGGTGCCGTTCGTGGCCTTCACGCGCACCCCGCCCTCGGCCTTCTCCATCCCGATGATGTTCGTGCCGATATGCAGGTCCACACCGTTCTGGCGCATCTCTTCCGAGACGAGGCCGCGGGCCTCGTCGTCGAAGCCGCGCAGGATCTGCGCGCCGCGGTAATACTGCGTCACCTCCACCCCCATGCCGTTCAGGATGCAGGCGAACTCGCAGGCGATGTAGCCGCCGCCGAGGACGAGAACGGATTTCGGCAGCCGTTCGAGGTGGAAGATGTCGTTCGAGGTGATGCCGAGCTCGGCGTTGGAGAGATCCGGCCGCACCGGCCGCCCGCCCGTCGCCACGAGGATGTGCCGCGCCGTCTTGCGGGTGCCGTCCGCAAGCTCCACCGTGTGCGGATCGGCCAGCCGCGCGCGCTGGTCGAAGGTTTCCACCCCCGAGCCGGCGAGGAGCTTGCGGTAGACGCCTTCCAGCCGGTCGAGCTCGGCCTCGAGCTTCGCGCGGAACTGCGCCCAGTCGAGGCCGTTCTCGCGGATGTCCCAGCCATAGGCGCGGGCGTCCTCGACCATCGGCG
>CAZPCU010000506.1:0-1915 GCA_964585075.1 uncultured Rhodobacterales bacterium | reverse complement strand
GACATCGGTGAGAAGAAGCAGGCGGTCGGCCTTCAGCGCCGCCGCGATCGCCCCCGCCGCCGTGTCGCCGTTGACGTTGAAGGTCTCGCCGCCGCGCCCGGCGCCGAGCGGCGCGATCACCGGGATGATGCCCTTGTCGAACAGGTCGCGGAGGAAGGTGGCGTTCACCTGCGCCGGCGTGCCGACGAAGCCGAGGCTCGCGTCCGTCTGGTCGCAGACCATGAGCGAGGCGTCCTTGCCGGAAAGCCCGACGGCCGTGCCGCCCTGGACCCCGATCGCCTGCACGATGCGCTTGTTCACGAGGCCGGAGAGCACCATCTCCACCACCTCGACGGTGGGCTTGTCGGTCACGCGCTTGCCGCCCACGAATTCCGACGAGACGCCGAGCTTGTCCAGCATGGCGTTGATCATCGGGCCGCCGCCGTGGACGATCACGGGGTTCACGCCCACCATGCGCATCAGCACCACGTCGCGGGCGAAGCTTTCCATCGCCTCGTCGTCGCCCATGGCGTTACCGCCGAGCTTGATGACGACCACGGCGCCGTCGTAGCGCTGGAGCATCGGCAGGGCCTGGCTGAGCGTGCGCGCGGTCGCGATCCAGTCGCGGGTCATTTCCCTTTGCGTCATGCGGCGGCCTCCTCGCGCCGCGTTATCCCCGCGCGCCGGGTCGGGCGCAAGGGCCCCTAGGCGGGGTCCGCGATGATCGCGCGGAGCGTGGCGATCCCGTCGCCCGTCTCGGACGAGGTGAGGACGATCTCGGGGAAGGCCGCGGGATGCCGGGCAAGCGCGCCGCGCACCTGCTCGAGCACCCGCTCCCTGTCCTTCGCCTTGACCTTGTCGGCCTTGGTCAGCACCGCCTGGAAGGTCACCGCCGCGCCGTCGAGCAGGCTCATGATCTCCTCGTCCACCGGCTTCACGCCGTGGCGCGCGTCGATCAAGACGAAGGCCCGGCGCAGGCCGGCGCGCCCGGCCAGATAGGCCTTGAGAAGCCGCTGCCAGCGTTCGACGATCTTCACCGGCGCCTCGGCGTAGCCGTAGCCCGGAAGATCCACGAGGTAGTGGCTCTCGCCCAGCTTGAAATAGTTGATCTCCTGCGTGCGGCCGGGCGTGTTGGAGGCCCGCGCGAGGCCCTTCCGGCCGGTGAGCGCGTTGATGAGCGTGGACTTTCCCACGTTCGAGCGCCCCGCGAAGCAGACTTCCGCCCGGTCGTCCGGGGGCAGCCCGTCCATCGCCACCACCCCCTTCAGGAATTCCACCGGCCCGGCGAAGAGCTTGCGGCCGCGCTCGGCCGCCTCTGGTTGCGGCAGTTCGGCGAGGGGGAAGGGCAGGGCGTTCACAGCGGCGCCACCACGTCGCCCCGGCGGAGCGTGCCGCCCCGCACGACCTCGGCCAGCACCGCGAAGTCGCGGTGGCCCCAGCTCTCCAGCGCGCCGAGCGTGTCGGCGTCCCGCCGGCCGGTCTCGGGGTTGGCCGCGGTGGCGAGGCAGCGCTCGGCGCGCTCGCGGATCCGCAGCACGGCGTCGCCCGCCCGAAGCTCCCGGCCGACCCAGTCGAATTCCTCCCAGGGGGCGAGGCCGTCGATCCAGACGTTCCCGCGCCAGCGGTGGATGGAGAGCGGGCGCCCGATCCGCTGCTCCACGGCACGATGGGAGGCGAGGTTGCAGAGCGTGACCGAGGGGTAGTCGGTGTCCGTCATGCCGCGGTCCGGCACGCGGACGAGGCGCGCCGGGGCGGCGCGGTCGTCGGGCATGAGCGGCGCGACCCATCCGATCAGCGCCTCGGCCTCCGCGTCGGGATCGAAGGCGAGCGGCGGCCGCCCGGGATGGCTGAGGATGACGGTGCCCGCCGCGTCGTCGTAGCGGGCGGAGATCGCCATCAGCGCAGGCACCTTGGCCACGCGGGTGAATTCGGCGCA
>CAZPCU010000505.1:0-1925 GCA_964585075.1 uncultured Rhodobacterales bacterium | reverse complement strand
CCCCCATGCGCGAGATGATCTTCGCCGACACGCCGGAGGATCGGCGCGCGGCGCTCGACCGGCTGCTGCCCATGCAGCGGGGCGATTTCATCGAGCTCTTCCGGATCATGCAGGGCCAGCCCGTGTGCATCCGCCTGTTCGACCCGCCGCTGCACGAGTTCCTGCCCTCGGACCGTGCGGGAATCCGGGAACTCGCCGACGCGCTGGACCTGCCGCTCTCGGACGTGACGCGCCGGGTGGAGGCCATGGGCGAATACAACCCGATGCTCGGGATGCGGGGCGTGCGCCTCGGCATCGCGGTGCCCGAGATCTACGAGATGCAGGCGCGCGCGATCTTCGAGGCGACCGTGGAGGCGAGCCGCGAGGGCGCGCCCGTGGTGCCCGAGATCATGATCCCGCTCGTCTCCGCCAAGCGCGAGGTGGAGCTCGTGAAGACGCGGGTGGACGCGGTGGCCGCCGCGGTCTCCACCGAGAAGGCGGCGCGCTTCAGCTACCGCCTCGGCGTCATGGTGGAGACGCCGCGCGCCTGCCTCCGGGCAGGCGACATCGCCCAGCACGCCGCGTTCCTCAGCTTCGGGACCAACGACCTCACGCAGATGACCTACGGGCTGTCGCGTGACGACGCGGGGCGGTTCATGTCGGCCTATGTGGGGCAGGGGGTGTTCGCGGAGGATCCGTTCCACGTTCTCGACGTGGACGGGGTGGGCGAACTGCTGCGCATCGGGGCCGAGCGCGGACGCATGGCACGCCCGGACGTGACGCTCTCGATCTGCGGCGAGCACGGCGGCGATCCCGAATCGATCGCCTTCTGCCGGCGCGCCGGATTTGACTACGTGTCCTGCTCGCCGTTCCGCGTTCCGGTGGCCCGACTCGCCGCGGCGCAGCTTGCGATTGCGGACAAGATGGCGCATCGTGACGGGAAGGAATCGGCGAGATCTGGTGACTCGCCATAGGCGCGCCGCGTCGCGGCGCGCGTATCTATTGCCCTTGGGTGGACGTTTGCGACCCGTTTGCGTTATAGAACGGCGGGTTTAGGGATTACCTGTGGGGGCAGCCGGTTATCGGCGGAAAAGACATGCGCAACATTCTCGCTGCCCTTGCCGGGCTGGCGTCGTCGGTCACCGCCGCCGCGGCGGAGCTGTCTCTCGATCCGATGGGGCATATCGTGCGACAGGAGCAGGCCGCTCTCGGCGCGCTCCCGCGGGACCGGCTGACGCGGCTCGTCTCCGGCGATCCGGCCGACGAGGCGGCCAGGGATGTCAGCTACACGCGCGAATGGCTTTCATCGCAGTCCGCCTCGGAAGGCGGGCCCGAGTGGCGCTGCCTGGCGGAGGCGCTCTATTTCGAGGCGCGCGGCGAGAGCGTGAAAGGACAGTTCGCGGTGGCGGAAGTGATCCTCAACCGCGTGGACAGCGCGCTCTTTCCCGACAGCGTCTGCGGCGTGATCAACCAGGGCACCGGGAAGCGCTACCAGTGCCAGTTCACCTACACCTGCGACGGGCAGGCCGAGGTGATCCACGAAAAGCGGGCGTGGTCGCAGGTCGGCAAGGTGGCCCGCGCGATGCTGAACGGCGCGCCGCGCGCGCTCACCAAGGGCGCCACGCATTACCACACCAAGGCCGTGAGCCCGCGCTGGGCGCGCGTCTATCCGCGCACCGCGACGATCGGGGTGCACCACTTCTACCGCAAGCCGACGCAGCTCTCCTCGAACTGAGCGCGCTGACGCAAACGGATGCCGGGATGCCGCAGGCCGCCCTGTTCGGGGGCGTGGGTCTTCGCTAGGGTCCGCGCACAGTCGCCGCCGGAGCCCCGATGACCCAGGATATCCGCCTCGCCTTCGCGCACCCGTCCGAGCGCGCCATCGCCACCGCCGACGACCGTCCGCGCGACCGCCATGGCCCGGACGACGAGCTCCCCGCCCTGGC
>CAZPCU010000504.1:0-1925 GCA_964585075.1 uncultured Rhodobacterales bacterium | reverse complement strand
GCGGTCCGGCGCGGTGGTGGAGGTCGCCTGGCCGCGGCGCAAGATCGACGCGCGGACGGGCGAGGACCCGGTCTCGATCGCGGGACCGAACCTCCCCATCGAAGGCTGAACGCCGCCTGACGCGGCAGCGGCGTTTACCCTCCCTTAACCATTGGCCGACAGGGTGGCGGGAAACGGGACCCGCCGGAGACATGGCAGAAGATGCCCGACGCCGCCACGCTTGCCGCCATCTCCGCCGGCAGCCTCGTCGCCGCGCTGCTCGGCGCGTGGCTTGCGCCGCGTCTCTCCCGCGCGGGCGGCAGAGACGCCCCGCCGCCGCCCGAACCGGTGGCCTGCCTGATGGAGGGCCGAAGCCTCGTGGACGCGAGCGGCCCGGCGGACGCCCTCCTGACCGCCGCGCGCGGGGGGCAGGATGACTGGGACAGGCTGCGAAGCGTTCTCCGGCCGCGCTTCCCCGACATTCCCGAGGATCCCGCGGAGGTGAGCGGGGGAGAGACGCGCCTCCCCTCCCGCGACACGGAGGACGGCGCCGCCCTCTCTCTCCGGCGGCAGGGCGACGCGCTCCGGGTGGAAATCCTCGAGCCCGATCTGGACGCGGCCGAGCGGCACCGCATGGCGCTCGCGCGGCAGGAGCGGGACACGCTGCGTTCTGCGACGGCCCACGCGCCCGATCCGTGCTGGCGCACCGACGCCGGCGGCCGGATCCTCTGGGCGAACCGCGCCTATCTCGACCTCGCCAAGGCCACGCGAAGCTGGGTGGAGGGCGCGGCGCCGCCCCGTCTCTTCGACCTTCCGCGACCGGGCGCGGGCGACCCGCCCAGCCGGCACGCCGTGACGCGCCCCGACGGCACCGTGCTCCACTGGTTCGACATCCGCGCGGTCGAGGCGGGCGGAGAATGGATGTATTTCGGCACGAACGTGGACGCCGCCGTCGCCAGCGCGGCCACGCAGCGCCAGTTCGTCCAGACGCTGACGAAGATCTTCGCCGAGCTTTCCATCGGTCTCGCCGTGTTCGACCGTGACCGGCGGCTCATCCTCTTCAACCCCGCGCTGCTCGACCTGACGGGAATGGCGGCGGACGCCCTGAGCGCGCGGCCGGCGCTCGCCACCTTCTTCGACGAGCTGCGCGAGCGGCGCATCATGCCGGAACCGAAGGACTACGGCTCCTTCCGGGAGGCGATCGAGGCGCTCGCCACCGCGGCGTCGGACGGGCGCTACGCCGAAACCTGGAGCCTGCCATCCGGGCTCACCTACCGTGTCACGGGGCGCCCGCACCCGGACGGGGCGGTGGCGTTCCTGTTCGAGGACATCACGGCGGAAGTGTCGCTCACCCGGCGCTTCCGCACCGAAATCGAACTCGGCCATTCGGTGCTCGACGCGCTGGAGCACGCGCTGGCCGTCTTCTCGCCCCAAGGCGTCATCACGGTGACGAACCGCGCCTACCGCCGGCTCTGGGGCGTGAACCCCGACGCGAGGCTGCGCGACACCACCGCGGACGAATCCCTCGGCCTCTGGCGCGCGGCCTGCCGCGCGGGCGGGGACTGGGACGGGCTGGCCGCCGCGCTTTCGAGCAGGGCGGGGGCCAGGCCCTGGACCGGAGCGTTCACCCTTCGTGACGGAACCCGGCTTTCCGCCCGGACGCGCCCGCTCCCCGGAGGCGCGACGCTCGTGAGCTTCGCCATCGAGCCGCGGCGCCTCCTCCCCGCGCCCGGGGTGGAGGCGCGGCAAGACGGCGAGCGCAGCGCCGCCACGGCCCGATGATCGGCGCTTGCGGACCGGTGCGGGCACGGTAATCTCGGCGCCATGGTCCGCAGCCCCCTGTCCGTCGAAGCCCCCTTCGCAGAGGCGACCTGCGATCTGGCCGAAGCCCTGGGCGCGCGGCTCGCGCCGGGAGACACGGTGTTGCTGGAGGGGCCGGTCGGCGC